>JAGLKG010000360.1 GCA_023141835.1 Maribacter sp.
CCTGTATTTAAGTCGGGGAATATGAATACCGACGCCTGCCCTGCAACCTGGGAGTCCGGTAATTTAGCCTTTGCAACATTAATGTCAACAGCGGCATCATATTGAATTGGGCCTTCCACTTTTTGATCGGGATGCTTTTCTTTCAATATTTCTGTGGCGTTGCGTACACGGTCAACATCCTCTCCTTTACCCGAGGTACCAGAAGAATAGGACAACATGGCTATTTTCGGCTCAATATCAAAGGCCAAACTTGTATTGGCCGATGACATAGCAATTTCTGCCAATTGATCAGCCGAAGGGTTGGGGTTTATAGCACAATCCCCGAAAATTGTGACACGGTCGGGTAGACACATAAAAAATACAGAGGAAACCACTGATACGTCAGGTTTGGTCTTTATAAATTGTAATGCAGGCCTTATCGTGTGCTGGGTAGTGTGAACAGCTCCAGATACCATACCATCAGCGTCACCTTTATAAACCATCATTGTGGCAAAATAGGACACATCCTCCATAAGGTCTCTAGCCATGGCGAAGTTCACATTCTTATGTTTCCTTAATTCATAATATGTATTCGCGTAATCTTGGGATTTTGGTGATTTGGTCGGATTCTCTATCGTGATTTTATCCAGGTCCAAATCAATGTCCAATTGCGATACTTTGTCCCCAATCTGTTTGGGGTCACCCAGAAGTGTTACTTTAACCGCATTGGAATCTACAAGGAGTTTGGTTGCTCTTAGAATGCGTTCATCCAGCCCCTCGGCCAAAACAATATGCTTAACATCTGACTTTGCTCTTTTGATCAAATTGTACTGGAACATTCGAGGCGTAATTCCCTTAGCCTTAAAGGTTATCAACCTTTCTGCCAATTCGTCTTCGGGAACATATTTTTCAAAATCCTTGATAGAGACCGTAATCTTCTGTGTGTTTTCGGCATATATTCTAGGCTTTATAGCGCCTATTTTATTGGTTATCGAAAATGTACCATCCGCTACAGAAATAATTGGAACAACATCAGAAAGTCCGTCTATAAGCTTTATAATGGATTCTTCAGGAATTAGGTCACCCGTTAATATGATTCCTGAAATAGTTGGGTAATTGGCTGATAAGTTGGCCTGCAGTGCTCCTAAAATAATATCGGCACGATCACCAGGGGTAATTACGAGTCCGTCTTTTTTTAGATGGGTAAGATAGTTTCGAAGCTGCATAGCTCCCACGCCAAAATGACCAGCCTGATTATTGAGATACTTTTCGCCAAAAAGAACCTTTCCTTTAAGCACTTCGACAATCTCCATAATAGACGGGTTTCCTAAAACTGGATTTAATGGGATTGTACCAATGAGAATATTCATTGGCAGTTCTTTTTTAAGTCCCTTTTCAACTATAGAAACATTTTCAGGCTGTACTTTGTTGGCAACGACCATAAGCACTTCTACACCCTTATCCTTAAAAGAATCATAGGCTAAATAGATATTGTTTACCAACTCATCCAACGTCTTGCCAACTCCACTGGCTATAATAATGGTGGGTATCCCTAAATTCTTGGCCATTAATACATTAATATCCCATTCTATAATGGCCCCTTCACCAGAAAAGTCCGTCCCTTCTACCAGAACAAAATCAAAACGGTCTTCAATGGACTTATACTTTTCGATGATTTTGTCCAGCACCTCATCCTCCTTATTTTGGTTGTTTTTATGGATGACTTCGCTCCTTGTGAAGGCAAAGGCCTCCTCATAATCCAATGCTAGACTAAAATAGGAGATTATGGTATTAATGTGATTGTCTTTCACTCCCGGTGGATAGTCATCTATGATTGGCCTAAAATAGCCTACTTTGGCTGCCTTGCCCAATAACATATGCATAAGACCTAACGAAATAATTGATTTACCACTATTGGGTTCAGTTGTAGCTATATAAATGGCTTTGCTCATAGACAATCTCGATTTTAAAATGCAAATTTAGATATTACAAAATTAGTATCACCTTTATCAATTAGATATGACTTTTATCATTCTTAAAAATCAAACTAAGGCCTCATGTAATCAGAACCAATATTGCCTTTAATGAGCATTATCATGAAAAATCATAACAATGAACACTATTTTTGGGCTATATTCCTTATTTCCCAAGAACCTTTAAACCGTTGATCCAAATGCGAATACAAGATTTTATAGACCATACCTTGCTCAAACCCGTTGCAACGATTGCCGACATTAAGAAACTGTGCAAAGAATGTATTGATCATGATTTTTATGCGGTCTGCGTAAATGGCTGTTATACAAAACTCGCCAAGGAGCAATTGAAAGGTAGTAATGTAAAGGTTGCCGCCGTTATCGGTTTTCCCTTGGGAGCCATGAATACCAAGGCAAAAGTATTCGAAGCCCAGGATTGTATCAAAAATGGCGCGGATGAAATTGATATGGTCATTAACATAGGTTGGCTAAAATCAGGTGAATTTGATCAAGTACAAAATGAGGTTTCAACACTTAAAAAAGCCATTGGTGATAAAATCCTTAAAGTCATTATCGAAACCTGTTATTTGACCAAAGACGAAAAGGTACACGCATGTAAATTAGCAATCAACGCTGGGGCAGATTTTGTAAAAACTTCTACTGGTTTTGGCAACGGAGGTGCTACGTTGGAAGATATAAGGTTAATGAAGGATACTGTCGGTAACAAGGCCAAGATTAAAGCGTCGGGGGGAATAAAGGACAGGGAGACAGCATTAAAATATATCGCATTGGGCGTTTCCCGAATTGGCACCTCTTCAGGTATAACCATTGTATCAGCTGACAAATAAAAAAACCATGAGCATTCATATTGAAGCTAAAAAGGGCGAAATAGCAGAGACCGTATTAATGCCAGGAGATCCCTTACGGGCCCAATGGATTGCCGAAACATTTTTGGAAAATGTTTTTTGCTATAACAAGATCCGGGGGATGCTGGGGTATACGGGCATCTATAAAGGGAAAAGAATATCAGTTCAGGGCAGTGGTATGGGCATACCCTCCGCCATGATTTATTATCATGAACTCATCAATGAATATGGGGTGAAAAACATTATTAGGGTCGGTACGGCAGGTTCTTACCAAAAAGATATAAAACTAAGGGATATTGTATTGGCCATGGCTGCCTCGACCACTTCTGGCATTAACAACTCCAGATTCATAAATGCTGATTATTCCCCCACTGCCAATTTTGACTTGTTGTTGAATGCCTCGAACTATGCCAAACAAAATGGCATTAAAATAAAAGCGGGCAATGTCCTTTCTGCCGATGAATTTTATGACGATAACCCGGCAGCCTATAAACTATGGGCAAAATATGGTGTTCTTTGTGTTGAGATGGAAGCATCTGGCCTATATACCATTGCCGCCAAATACAATGTGAGGGCGTTGGCTATTTTAACCATTTCCGATTCTTTGGTAACCGGAGAACAAACCTCTTCCTACGAAAGGGAAACCTCTTTTAACGAAATGGTCGAAATTGCATTGAACATTGCTTAATCAGATGCAATATTTCCTTAAAAAGTTCTAGGGTTATAATACACATGATCTAGATCATTTCAATACAAAATAATGACTTAGATCATTGTAAACCAACATAATGACCTAAATCATTGCATCCCAAAATAATGACCTAGATCATTTCAAATCAAAGTATTAATTGTCAACTTTAGGCTTCATTTAAAACCCGAAACCATGGACTTAATTTTAATTAATACACTACAGAAAGAAACACTTTTCTAAAAATTATGCCAAGGAAATGAACCTTAGGAATGATAGAGAGAAAGGCGGCTGAATATTATCGGCAATACTTCATGCATTACGCGATGTTATACCTGTCGAAAGACCTACATAGCTTACTTCAGAATTGCCCACGTTTTTAAAGGCTGTTTATGTAAATGGCTGGAGCATTCAAAAAGAAAGACCAAAAATCAAACAAATGCCCAATTCATAGATATGGCCAGAGAACATGGCGGTCCGGTGGCAATAAACGATATAAAACTAAGAACATGAAAAATATTATAGCAATACTATCTTGCTTATTAGTCATACCGATTGCAGTTAATGTACAAACAAAAACAATTACATATGATGAAATTGCTCCTTTTTGTAAAGAGTTAGCGGCAGTTCGCCAAGGAGACCTATGGGGCTTTATTGATGAAGAGGCAAATCAGATTATTGATTTTAGGGTAGTACTCCGACGGAGAAATGAAATAAAATTAAATGTTATAGACGACATACTTACGGAGGTGGTATTAAATACAAATGGTGAAATCATCTGGCCTATAAACGAGCGGAAACATATTCTTACTTCTAAGAGACGATATGAAATTCCAGAGATATATACCACATCCTCATTTTCTCAAAATTTAAAACAAACCAAATCTTCTAAAAAAAATGCAGTTAATCAAGAGTACACCTTTGTGCCTCCAAAAAAATTGCAAAATAAAGAAATATGGACCCGCGTGTCCAATACCCGTTTTGAATGTAATTTTTTACGCCTTGCGGTAGAATATAAAAATTTTGAGTTTATTCTTTATGAAATGGATGGGGAAAAAAGAGAACTAAGCAGAGCCTCAAAATATAGCATTCTCAGTAAAGAAATTGCAATGAACACCGTTAGGGTTTCTCCGAATTATCCAGTCAGGCCAAAAACGAGGTTCCGTGACAAGTTCCCATTGAGGCCTTTGTTTTAGTGTTAAGGGTGGCTAGCTTGGTTTAGTACTGAATGCTAACGGCATCTTTCCGAAAAAAGGGTTATTGTCATAAAACACATGACTTAGATCATTTCAAATCAAAGTATTAATTGTCAACTTTAGGATTCATTCAAAACCTGAAACCATGGCACTGAATTTTAATCAATACGCGACAGAAGGGAACACTTTTCTAAAAAATTATACCAAAGAAATGAACCTTGGCAATGATAGAGAGAAAGGCGGAAGAATTTTATCAGCAATACTTCATGCATTACGTGATGTTATACCTATCGAAGAATCTCTACAACTTATTTCACAATTACCCATGTTTTTAAAAGCTGTTTATGTAAATGGTTGGAGTATTAAAAAAGAAAAGCCAAAAATCAAACACATGGCACAATTCATAGATCTGGTCAAAAAACATGACGGTCGGTCGGCAATAAACGATTTTGAAAATAATGATGAATTAGCCCAGCAGTACATTGACACTACTTTCATTTTATTAAGAAAGTTTATTTCGCTTGGGGAAATGGAAGATATTAGAGATGGGCTGCCCAAAGATCTGAAAAGCATGGTCTATTTAAATATCATGTTTTAAAAATTTAGTCAATAACAATTAAAAATTAAGAACATGAAAAATATTATAGCAATACTATCTTTCTTATTAGTCATACCAATGGCAGTTAATTCACAAACAAAGACAACTACCTATGATGAAATAGCCCCTTTTAGCGAAGGGTTGGCAGCCGTTCGCCAAGGAAATCTATGGGGTTTTATTGATGAAGAAGCTAAATTGATCATTGATTTTAGAGATGATCTAGTATGGAATAAGGATGCCGATATAACTGTACCAGGTGTATTGGGCATTCGATATCCCCAATTTAAAAATGGTCGGTGTCTAATCAAAGAATTGAAAGGGGACGATATACCTTATTATGGTTTTATTGATAATACCGGTGCTTTGGTCATAAAACCGGAGTACTTGAATATCACCCGTTTTGACAAAAAACATGCCATTGGCATATTTGTTAGGGAAGTCTTCCAAGGAAAGAATGAAATGAATTTAAATATTATAGACTACATATTTACAGAGGTGGTAGTAAATACCAATGGCGAAATCATGTGGCCCATAACCGAACGGGAACACATCCTTACGTCTAAGAGACGATATGAAATTCCCACGTTAAGGGCTAAACTCATTTCTAATAGCCTACTTGCTATCCGAACAAAGGAAAGAACTTGGGAAATCAAAAAGCTAAATCTAAACCTCTAAATAGATAGTTATGACTCGGTTTAAAAACAAAACAGTAATTATCACTGGAGGCGCCGGAGGAATTGGAAAGGTTACTGCGCGTGCTTTTTTGAATGAAGGGGCTAAGGTAATGTTGGTAGGTCATCGTGCAATAACTTTGGAAAAAGCACTCAAGGACTTGAACCATCAAAACGTTTCCTTTTGTGTCGCCGATGTCTCTCAAGCTGAAAATGTACAACGATATGTTACATAGACTTTGAAGGAATATGGGAAAATTGACATGTTCTTCAACAACGCGGGTATTGAAGGTGTTTCCAAGTCGATTGCAGAGTACCAGATGAGGAGTTTGACAAGGTTGTCGCAGTCAATCTAAAAGGAGTCTGGTTAGGTTGCAAATATGTGATACCAAAAATGACAGATGCTGGAAGTGTTATCATCACCTCATCAGTAGCAGGGTTAAAAGGGTTCTCAGGATTAGGTGCTTATGTGGCAAGTAAACACGGTGTAATTGGTGTAATGCGTACAGCGGCTTTAGAATTTGCACACAGGGCGATACGTATAAATACTATTCACCCAGGACCAGTAAACACCAATATGATGCGAAGAATCGAAAAAAACATTTCCCCTGCTGATGCTGAAGGTGCTAAAAAGGTTTTGAAGCAGGGGTCCCTTTTGGCAGATATGCCGAGGTCAAGGAAATTGCTGATTTAACCTTATTTTTAGCCTCTGATGAAAGCAAATATATCAATGGAAGCACCTACGCGATCGATGGAGGTATGACTGTTAGTTAATCAACATAACCCTGATACGATGTAGAGTCAATATTATTAACCTTTCAGAAACGAAATTAGGAATTTCAATAGAGATACTGGAAACTTCACTATTGCTAGAATTTCCTATTCCAAGGGTGTTTCCTTTTATTTTTTTGCTTCATTTACCTTGTGAAAACGAAATTAATCGTTGGGAAGCT
>JAGLKG010000361.1 GCA_023141835.1 Maribacter sp.
ACATCGAACATCACCGAACGCGTTCTGGAAAGTTGGTAATTATACCATCTACCGACCAAGATTTGGCCATGTCTATATCTTCTGGCTCATTGACGGTCCAGGTATAAACGTTAAAACCCGCTTCCTTGATTTTATTTACAACTTCCAAATTCAATGTTCCAAAACTTGGATTAATCGCCTCTGCATTCAATTCCTTAGCTATATCTATTGCATCCAATGGATTTTCTCCCACTAAAATGGCAATCGGAATCTCATTATTCAATTTGCGCATCTCCCTTAACTCATCCCATTTAAAACTGGAAATGATAAAATTATCCAAGGTCCATCCCTTTTGCTTTATGTAAGATTTAATAATGTGATTGACCCTATCGCATGTACCTGCTCCTTTCAACTCTATGTTCAAACGGACCTTATTATCTATCAATTTTAATACGTCCTGAAGCAAGGGAATGGCATGATTACCGTCCAAGACCATTTGTTTTATATAAAATATATCATACTCTTCAATTTTTCCCGTTGCATTGGCCAGACGATCGACCGTCTCATCATGAAAAACAACAATCTCCCCACTTTTTATTTTAAACACATCGATCTCTATCATATCAACTCCCAAATCGAGGGCTTTCTGAATTGAGGCAAGGGTATTTTCAGTTTCGTGGCCCATAGCACCTCTATGACCAATGACCAAAGGTTTGTCGTTCATGAATGCACAACTTTGAATTAGAACTAAGGACAATAGAACAAGGGGAATGCGTATATAATTTTTCATATAATTCTTAATTGGCTTCAAATATACAAAGGGTGGAATAATTTGTAAAGTCACTTATGAGCTTTTTTTAATACCCATAAAATTTCGAGTTATGTTATTCACAATGTTGATGGATGTTTTTTATCATATATTCATTATTTTTAAGTATTTTTGGCAATTCGATAACCAATTAAAACTAAAATTATGTTCACAAAACAAAATGTACTGGCTACTTTGGCCAGTTTTGCAGTCACGTTTTTGCTGGGTTATGCCATCTGGGGGTATGCCACGGTAGATTTTTTTAATGAGCATTCATTAAATGATGTCATGAAGGACCCAGAAGATATGCTATTTATTGCATTAGGCGTTTTAATTCAGGCATTTGCTATGAGTTCGTTATACGGTAAATGGGCAAGAGGGGTTCATAGCCCAAAGGAGGGCTTTCAATTTGGCGCTTGTTTTGGCCTCTTTGTAGGTCTTGGCATAGGTCTAGTACAGTATGGAGTTATGGAATTGATGGATTTGACAGGTTATTTGGTAGATACTGTTCTTGAAATTGTATACTATGGTATTGGAGGTATAGTTATTGCTGTAGTCTATAAAGCTACTGTGAAAAAAGCTGAATAAGCCAATCTTGTCTAAAGTAAAAGAGGTAATGGGATTTTCCATTGCCTCTTTTTTTATCTTAATCTGAATATGAACGATTCCAAAGCTTTAATTTCAATATTCATCTTCCCTTTTCCATTTTCAATCCATAGGGTCTTAATTCTATTATCGGATAATTGATCAACAAATTCAAAAGGGCCATTATCCAATTCCCATTTGGTCACTATATTCTCGGTGATTTTAAGTTCAAAGGCGTAGTTTTCCTCTGCGTCAAAATTAGAGACAATCACTAATTTTTCGTTTTCGGACCAACGTACATAAGACAACACGCGATGGTTATAATTCTCGGTATGGTCCCGGTTATAATAATGAATATCTTCGTATTCTCCCATTAAGGCATAGCTGCTTATAGTAAAATTGAGCAGTCTTTTGTAAAAATCACGAAGGTCATTTTCTTCTTCGGAAAGTTGTCCGCCATCAAAGTTTTTATTGTTTAGCCATCGTTGGTGGTGGGGAACTCCGATATAATCAAAAATCGACGTTCTTGTCGGTTGCCCAAATCCGGCCATCTCTTTTGCCGGTTCCCCTACTTCCTGTCCAAAATAAATCATTGTTGGAGAGGTGCTTATAGTTGCCGAGACCACCATAGC
>JAGLKG010000362.1 GCA_023141835.1 Maribacter sp.
AAAAAATGCAATAAATGATGCTCAATATCCTTCAGATTATTTTTTACAACGGGAATATGGTCCGTCCATCCATGTCCTTGCATTATATGCTTTAGAGAGTCATACATCTCAACCTTATCATAGAGATAATCCATCTTCCCCTTATGTATATAATCGCGATACAATTGGGGATTATACACTTCGGCCAATAGAAACGCATCTGAATTTTTCATTTTGATGCTTGAGTTCATGTAACTCCAGAACTCAACAGGAACCATTTCGGCCATATCAAAACGAAATCCGTCAACACCCATTTTCAACCAATACATAGTAATATCCCTAAATTTTCTCCAAGAATCAGGCACATCCTTATCCGACCAAAAAGCAAAGTGCTCATGGTAATCCTTACTTTTAAAATTATCGGGCAGCGTATCAAAATCAAAAGAGCCATCTGGCCGAACACCATAGTTTATTTTTACGGTTTCATACCAATCGTTCATATGGGGCCGGGCCAAACGTGAGCCATTCCCTGTCCATTTTGCAGGGGTCTCAACGAACTTTCCATCAACCAAAATTTGAGTTTCTCCATCCAAGGGCTGGTATCCATTTTGCCATTGCGGTACTTTAAAATCCTCATTGGGAATATAATAGAAGTTATTATCTCGCCTATATTCGACGGTGGCATCATCGGCAGCTCCAAAAGGTTCAAAACCTTCGGGAGTTGATTTACCTTCGTAATTACGGGCAACATGATTGGGAACAATATCAATCAACAACTTTAGACCTGCGCTATGTGTACGGTTAATCAAGTCTTTAAATTCATTCAATCTGTTTGCAGGATCATCGGACAGGTCAGGATTCACATTGTAATAATCTTTAACCGCATAAGGTGAGCCAGCACGCCCCTTAACAATATCTGAATAACCATTTGATATCCGATACTGGGTATAATCTGTGATTAGGTCATGGTGCGGCACTCCGGTGTACCAGATATAGCTGACTCCAAGGGCCTTGATTTCCTGAAGTGCCCTCTCGGAAAAATCAGAAAATTTGCCAACCCCATTCTCTTCAATGGTTCCCCAAGGCCTGTTGTTGGTATTGGTGTTTCCAAAAAGTCTTGTAAATACCTGATATACGACTTCCTTTTTCTTCTGTTCTTTTTGATATGGCATGGGTTGGTTTTCTTGATCTGTATTCTGGACAATCAGCATTCTGTCTAAAATTAAATACTAAATTTTTGGATGGGTTATTCTAGGCAGATAACTCTGTTCCAGGCATTATTTCCAATCGTTTCCCGTTTAATCGAATAGACATTTGCTCACTACCTTCCAAAACAAATTTGGTTTCCTCCTTAGTAACGGTAACCCGTAAGATTCTATTTCTAAAGTTGACTTTAAAGGAATATGACTTCCATTGTTTGGGAATTCTCGGGCTAAGGGATAGTTTATCCTCCAGCACCCTAAGCCCACCAAATCCTTCAACAATACTCATCCAGGTTCCCGCCATAGACGTAATGTGCAGCCCTTCTTCCACTTCCTTGTTATAGTCATCCAAATCTAATCTTGATGTTCTAAGATAAAACTGATACGCTTGCTCCATTCTATCCAATTTTGCTGCCTGGATACCGTGTACGCATGGCGAAAGCGATGATTCGTGAACTGTAAAAGGTTCATAAAAATCAAAATGTCTTTGCAACTCCTCTAGACTAAAATGATCTTCGAAAAGATAGAAACCTTGAAGAATGTCGGCCTGCTTTATATAGGGGGAGCGCAAAATACGGTCCCAGCTCCATTTTTGATTGATCGGGCGTTCAGATTTGTCCAAATTATCAACGGTAATCAATTCTTTATCCAAAAATCCGTCTTGCTGAAGGAACACATTGTGCTCCTCAGAAAATGGAAAATACATCTGATCAGCGACTTCTTCCCATTGCTCGGTTTCATTACTCGTCAAATTGGTATAGCCAATTATTCTTTCGTAATCGTCGGGATACCCATCTTTGACTTTCTGCAATTGCTCTGTGGCATAATCAATACACCACTTTGCCAGATAATTAGTATACCAATTGTTGTTTACATTATTTTCATACTCATTGGGGCCGGTAACGCCTAGAATTACATATTTCTTCCGTAAGCTCGAAAAATTGGCTCTTTGGTGCCAAAAACGGGCTATGCCAATCAATACTTCCAAGCCCATTTCAGGGATATACGTATAGTCCCCGGTAAAGCGATAGTAGTTATAAATTGCAAATGCCATTGCTCCATTTCTATGGATTTCCTCAAAGGTTATTTCCCATTCGTTATGACATTCCTCACCGTTCATGGTTACCATGGGGTACAGGGCAGCGCCATTAGAAAATCCAAGTTTTTTGGCATTTTCTATGGCCTTGTCTAGATGTTCATATCGGTATTTTAAAAGGTTCCTCGCCACTTTCTGATCCTTTGTGGCCATATAAAAGGGAATACAATAGGCTTCAGTATCCCAATAGGTGCTACCTCCATATTTTTCACCAGTAAAACCTTTTGGACCAATATTCAATCGTGAATCTGTACCCAAATAGGTTTGATTTAATTGAAATATGTTAA
>JAGLKG010000363.1 GCA_023141835.1 Maribacter sp.
GATAAGAAGGTGCTTATACTTGACAATCACGATGATTTTGGGGGTCATGCCAAACGGAATGAACATACGATTAATGGAAACACTCGAATAACCTATGGTGGTTCACAAACACTGGTAGAAGCACACTCAGGAGGAGAACTCATACTTAACCTGTTTAAAGATATAGGAATTGACCTGAAGCGATTTAAGACGGCTTATGACCTGGACTTCTATAAAAGGAATAATTTAGGTGCTATTACTTACTTCAACAAAGAAACATTTGGCGAGGACAAAGTGGTCAAGCATCCTTTTTGTAATTATCCAAATTATGTGGAAGGACTTCCAGGGGCAAAGATTTCCAACGAAGAGGCTGCTCAACAGGCACCGTTGAGCAAGCGGGGTAAAGAACAACTACTTCGGGTATTAAATGGCGGACTGCATACGCTAAAGGTGCCCAAGGAGGAATTGCAAGAATTCATTTCTAAGCATTCCTACTTCGATTATCTGAAGACCACATTGGGCGTTGATGATCCCGGACTAATGAAAATGGCCAGAAGTTCTGGCTTGGACTGGGCAAGTACAGGAACAGATTTGATGACCATAGGATCAGCCAAAAGCTGTGGTGCACTGGGTTTTGCCTCTGTAGCTGTATACGATGAAAATAATCCATACATTCATCATTTTCCCGATGGCAATGCTGGCCTTGCGCGTGCGTTGGTGAAAAAGATGATTCCTCATGTAGGGAAAGGAAACAATGCCGAGGAACTTGTATTGTCAAAATTCAATTATAATGAATTGGACAGATCCAGCAATATTGTTCGCATCAGATTAAACAGCACTGTGGTCACTGTACGACATGGTGGCGATCCCAAAAGTTCGAATGAAGTATTTGTAAATTACATCAATGATAACAAGTCTTTTCAAGTAAAAGGCAATGGTGTCGTAATGGCATGTGATAATATGATGATACCGCATATCGTTTCCGATCTTCCCAAAAAACAGGATGAAGCATTAAGGCTTCAAATGAAGAGCCCATTACAATATACTACCGTAGGCCTTAAGAACTGGAGAGCACTAAAAGAAATCGGACTGGGGTTGGCTATGTCACCTGGAAATATGCACCAGGCAGTTTTGATGGATTTTCCAGTGAGTATGGGTGGCTATGAATATACCAAAACACCTGATGATCCTTGTGTTATACAAATGATAAGTTGTCCATATGGGACGATTGGTGCCCCAAAAGAAGAGCAATTTCGAGAGGTACGATACAATATGTTAAGCTTGCAATTCAAAGATTACGAAGAGGAAATCAGGAATCATCTTAGCGGTATGCTACCCAAAGATTATTTTGAATTTGACAAAGATATCGAGAGTATCACAGTTAATCGATGGGCTCATGGTTACGCCGTTGGCAGCCCAGGAAATTCCACAAAAATAGGGCGGCAACCGTTTGGACGAATAACCATTGCCAATAGTGATTCCGCTCCTGGCGCAGATGCACTTGTGGCAATTAAAATGGCCTTTAGAGCTGTGAATGAATTGGGATAGATAATCAGGTGTTTTGGGTAATCACGTTAAGGTTTCTAGTAAATAGAAAGAAACAAAAACGTTTGCTACACAGGCAACCGTTGCGCAACCCATTGATTTTGGCAGACCAAGATCCTATAAGCCTTTTTCCTGAGGCTTTTTTAAATACATTGGTGTTGTGTCCTTACTTTTTCAGGGCTTACGAACACACTGTTGTAGCCTTTCACTTTTGAGAGGCATTACAAGGTTTTTAATGCATATTAAGACCGACCATCATCTGAAATTTGCAACACCCCTTTGGCCCCATACTAGAAAAGGATTATTTTCAACTAATATTTGAAATTGACGGCATTTTATAGACAGACAGCCGTTGTGCTCATACTAATAACCCTGGCAGAATTCAATAACAAAAATAGAAATTAATAAATGAGCACTACGAGTAAGTCTACGTTCTTGGCAAGAATATATCAAACAGGAATAAACTGGTGTGTTGATGTACCTTCTGAAATCACAAATGCCCTCATTATTGATAAAGGACGAATACATATAAAAGGAAAAATAAACGAGTTTAGTTTCTTAAAAACTTTGATGCCCGTTAAAAATTCATCTCATAGACTATTTGTAAATAAAAAAATGATGTTAGGAGGAAAAACTGCATTAGGTGAAGTCGCTGTTTTTGAAATTCAACAAGACCAAGATAGGGTAGTAAAACAATATCCAGTCCCTAATTTATTGAGTCAATATCTCACTAAGAATAAATTATCTTGAGCATTTGATAATTTGACGAATTCTAGGAAAAGAGCCATTTTAAAATATCTTAATTATTTAAAGAAAGAAGAAAGTTTAGTTCAAAACATTGAAAAACTAATAATTCAGCTTAAAAACAATGAGAGGAATGTTAGAATACCTTGAAATGAATAACGTCATCGATGAATTGAAGAATAAAAACTAAGATATAATGAATAAAATATATGTATTCCTTTTCAATGGATTTTCAGATTGGGAAATATCCTTTCTTACTCCCGAAATTAAAAAGAGTAAACAATTTGAACTAATCTATTTTTCAAAAAATAGTGAGTCAATTATTTCAATGGGAGGGTTACAGATTACACCGACCCTTTCTCTTGAAGAATTAGAAGTCGGAGATGTAGATATGTTGATTCTTCCAGGCGGGGCAGCTTGGGAAGAAGGAGAGAATAACGAGCTTGAAAATTTAATAAAGAATCTATTTGAAAAGCGAAAGCCAATTGCTGCAATATGTGCAGCGACTACCTATCTAGGACAATTAGGTTTGTTAAACGATTTAAAACATACCAGTAATGATCTGAGTTATTTAAAAGGGATTGCTCCAAATTATAGTGGTGAAGACAATTATCAAAATTCATTGGTAGAGATTGATAAAATGATAATTACCGCAAATGGAATTGCTCCGATAGAATTTGCAAGAGAGATTTTTAAAACGATTGAACTGTATCCTGAAGATACCATTGAAAAATGGGATTTGGACAGACTAAAAAAAGTACGAAAGTACAGTCGAGCAAGCAAGGGGGATTTCACCCCTGCCCTCTCACAGGAACCGTAGCCTTCGGCCAGGCTTAAGATAAACCAAGCGAATCTCGTACACTAACAACCTTGCGACTTTCTAATGGTTCAAGGCGTTGCCCCCTGTTCATTAGGGACTTGCACCCTCTAGATTAAT
>JAGLKG010000364.1 GCA_023141835.1 Maribacter sp.
TTCATCGATGCCCATACCCATATCTGTTTTGGTGGCTCACGGGCCAATGATTACGCCATGCGCAATGCTGGAAAAACATACCTTGAAATTTCAAAGGCCGGTGGCGGAATTTGGGATACCGTTACCCAAACCCGAAAAGCCACTAAGGAAGCGTTGGTAAAGGGAATTATAAAAAGGGCAAAAAGACATTTGACCAATGGAGTAACAACCATTGAGGTTAAAAGTGGGTATGGACTATCGATGGATGAAGAATTAAAAATGCTCTATGCCATTAAAGAGGCCAATGAAAAACTCGCCAATGATCTGATCCCGACTTGTTTGGCTGCACATATATTCCCGAAAGACCATTCGGGTTCGCCATCGGCCTACCTCGAAGAAATTAGTTCTGGGCTCTTCCCAAAACTGAAGGAAGAAAACCTTGCACATCGTATTGACGCTTTTATTGAAGAAGAAGCATTCTCGGAGAATCTTATTGCCCCCTATTTCCAAAAGGCCAAAGCTTTTGGATTTGATATTACCGTACATGCCGACCAATTTTCGACCGGGGGAAGCAAAATTGCTGTCAATCATAACGCCATAAGCGCCGATCATTTAGAGGCCAGTACTGAAACTGAAATAGCGCTTTTGGCAAAAAGCAATGTCATTTCAGTGGCTTTACCCGGGGCATCATTGGGACTGGGATGCGCTTTTACACCCGCTCGTAAAATCTTGGATGCGGGAGGGGCCCTGGCCATTGCAAGTGACCACAACCCAGGTTCAGCACCTATGGGAGACTTACTGACCCAAGCATCTATTTTAGGGGCTTTTGAAAAATTGACCAATGCAGAAGTTCTGGCGGGGATTACCCTTAGGGCCGCGGCCGCACTGAATTTGTCTGACAGAGGTCAATTAGGTCAAGGGTATTTGGCTGACCTCAGTATTTTCCACACCCATGATTACAAGGAGATATTGTACAATCAAGGGAATTTTAAACCCTGTATGGTCTGGAAAAAAGGCGAATTGGTCTATAACAAACATAAGCATTAGAAAAGAAGCAGTGAGCACCACAAAATTTGATTTTAAATCACAGGTTCTCCAAGGTATTCCAAAAGAATTGCCTCACAGAAGAGAACGGTCTGCATCAATCAGTCATGCGCCAAAGCGAAAAGAAATACTTTCATTGGAGGAGAAGAAATTGGCAATACGCAATGCATTGCGTTACTTCCCAAAAGAATGGCACGCCGAACTTTCGAAGGAATTTGCTAAAGAATTGAAGGATTTTGGCAGAATTTATATGTATCGTTTTAAACCTAACTACGAAATTTACGCACGACCGCTAGATGCATATCCGACTAATACTTCTCAGGCTGCTAGTATAATGCTTATGATCCAAAATAATTTGGATCCAGCGGTTGCACAACATCCTGAAGAATTGATAACCTATGGCGGCAACGGTGCCGTATTTCAAAATTGGGGCCAATACTTGGTAACAATGCAGTATTTGGGCACGATGACTGAGGAGCAAACACTCCATATTTACTCTGGGCACCCCATGGGATTATTTCCTTCCTCAAAAAATGCACCACGAGTCGTGGTTACCAATGGAATGATGATCCCCAATTACTCACAACCTGATGATTGGGAAAAATTCAATGCTTTAGGCGTTACCCAATACGGACAAATGACCGCTGGTTCATACATGTATATCGGTCCCCAGGGCATTGTTCATGGCACAGCAATTACCATTATGAACGCCTTCAGGAAAGTATTGCAGAAAGATGAAAATTCGCAAGGAAAAATATTTCTCACCGCCGGATTGGGTGGCATGAGCGGAGCCCAACCCAAGGCGGGCAATATTGCCGGTTGCATTACCATTTGCGCTGAAGTGAATCCAGAAGCGGCTCGCAAAAGGCATGCGCAAGGTTGGGTCGATGAATTGATTGATGATTTAAATGCTCTTGTCAAACGGACCCAAAAAGCTATTGCCACAAATGAGATTGTTTCTTTGGCATTTATCGGCAATGTCGTTGACGTTTGGGAAAAATTTGATGATGAGGAAATTTATATTCACCTGGGAACTGATCAGACATCATTACATAACCCATGGGCTGGAGGATATTATCCTATAGGATTATCTTTTGAAGAATCCAATGGTATGATGAGCAGTAATCCCGAAGCTTTCAAGGAGAAAGTACAGGAATCATTACGCAGACAGGTCAATGCCATTAACCGACATACAGCTAAAGGCACCTATTTTTTTGACTATGGCAATGCATTTTTACTGGAGGCATCGAGAGCGGGGGCCAATGTGATGGCCGAGAACAATATCGACTTCAAATACCCCTCTTATGTACAGGATATTTTAGGCCCAATGTGTTTTGATTATGGTTTCGGTCCGTTTCGCTGGGTATGTACATCTGGAAAGTCTGAAGATTTGCAAAAGACAGATTTGCTTGCCTTAAAAATAATGGAACAAATAAAGGCTACTGCCCCAAATGAAATCCAACAGCAAATGCAGGATAATATCACTTGGATTCGGGAAGCTGAACAAAATAATCTTGTTGTAGGCTCACAAGCACGTATTCTTTATGCCGATGCCGAAGGGCGCACTAAAATTGCCGAAGCATTCAACCAAGCGATACAATCCGGCGAAATTTCAGCTCCTATTGTTTTAGGGAGGGATCATCATGATGTAAGTGGAACCGATTCTCCATTTAGGGAAACCAGTAACATTTATGATGGCAGTAAATTTACGGCAGACATGGCCATACACAATGTGATTGGGGACAGCTTTCGAGGGGCAACCTGGGTTTCTATCCACAATGGTGGTGGTGTAGGTTGGGGAGAAGTAGTGAATGGTGGGTTTGGAATGGTATTGGATGGATCCAAAGAGGCATCAACACGACTAAAGAATATGTTATTTTTTGATGTGAACAACGGAATTTCACGAAGAAGTTGGGCTAGAAATGAAGAGGCCCTGTTCGCCATAAAAAGGGAAATGCAACGAACTCCAGCATTGAAAGTTACATTGCCCAATTTGGTGGAAGATGAATTATTGACTGATTTATTCGATTGACCATGGCTATCTATAAAAAACCAAATTCGAACATATGGACCGGAAGATCATCGGATCATCAGCTTTACCTCTATGAAAAAGTAGATTGTAGTACTTCAGTCAAAACTTCTGTACCTGCAATAGCATTGTTAGGGTATTCCTGTGGTGCAGGGGTGCAAAGAAACCATGGAAGGATTGGCACGCAAGCAGGTCCCGATACGATTAAGACCTGTATCGGAAAAATGCCCAACCATTTACATCCTAAAATGCAATTTTTGGATTTTGGCACTATTGAATGCAATGACAGCGATATGGAAGCTGCCCAAAATATGCTCTCCCAAAAAACCACACAACTTTTAGGGCGGAACGCATTTCCAATTCTTTTAGGGGGAGGACATGATATTGCGTATGGTCATTACAACGGAATTCGAAATCATATTGGAAATGACAAGACCATCGGAATTATCAATTTTGATGCACACTTTGACTTACGTCCCAATGAAAATGGAAACAATTCTGGAACGCCATTTTTCCAAATTGCGCAAGATTGTATGGCAAACAATAGGGCTTTCAACTATTTATGTCTTGGCATTCGGAAAGATGCCAACGATCGAATATCCTTCAAGACCGCCAATGATTTAGGAGTGGAATTCATGGAACATGATGTATTTAAAGT
The DNA here is from genome assembly GCA_023141835.1 of Maribacter sp. Lineage (GTDB taxonomy): Bacteria > Bacteroidota > Bacteroidia > Flavobacteriales > Flavobacteriaceae > Maribacter_A. Next base: position 3,711 of record JAGLKG010000364.1, read on the forward strand.
ACTGTATTTGGAAAATGTACTAAAAACCATCGATCGATTTATTAGTGATGTCGATTATATCTATACATCAATTGATTTAGATGGATTTTCATCGGCCTATGCTCCCGGAGTCAGTTCTCCATCACCTATGGGTTATTCTCCTGATATCGTTTTGGAATCTTTAAAAACCATCATCAACTCTAAAAAATTGATTAGTATCGATGTAGCTGAAATGAATCCCACCTATGATATTGACAATCAAACGGCTAAATTGGCGGCTTCATTGGTTCATTTTGTGATGCATCGAATTGAATAAAAAACCTGTTTTCATGTGCTCAACACGGTATCCAGTCCTTTGGGTTCTTTTTGGAGTCCATCTTGGGCCAAGTAGAAGGGCAGGAATAACAAAACCAAACAATTGATAGGGACAGCCTATAACCAAGATTGATAATATTCACCATCATCGATATTCAAAGCAGCTTGTGTTAATTGTAGCGGTTTAAAAGTATCTGTCATTCCCACTAGCTCACCTGTTCTCAATTTACCAATACTTGCTTCATAAGTTCCTGAGTGTGGCCCATGGGGAATTCCCGCTGGGTGCAATGAAATATAGCCTTTATCAATGTTATTACGGCTCATTAAATCTCCATCAACATAATACAAAACCTCATCAGAATCAACATTTGAATGATTGTAGGGCGCGGGAATGGCTTCAGGATGATAGTCATATAATCGGGGTATAAACGAACAGACCACAAAGGCATTGGATTCTACCAAACAGTCGTTTCTTGAATGCACATATAAAAAAAGCCTCCCGTTATCCCGATAATTATCAGGAGGAAAGCCTTTCATTGGTTCATGTCCTAAAGACATTTTCACCATAGCCCCAATGTTAATTGAAGCTCAACACAACACAACAAATATACGAAGGATTTTATTGTTTTGGACAATTTTACCATCTATTCTTTAACTTTGAATGGGCGCACGATCAATCGCGCAGCTTTGTCAAAATTGATGTAGTTATACGCCCAATTAAAGAACACAATAACCCGGTTACGAAAACCTACCAAGGCCATTAGGTGAACGAACATCCATATAAACCAAGCGAAGAAACCCCCAAATTTAGCGCTCTTTAATTCTACCACTGCCTTATTTCTGCCTACGGTGGCCATAGTCCCTTTATCGCGATATTTAAAAGGTTTCATTGCCTTTCCGGCTATAATATGTTTAAAATTCTTGGCCAAATGCCCTCCCTGCTGAATTGCAGGTTGAGCTACTTGGGGATGACCTTGTGGGTAATCATCGGTTTGCATATATGCAATATCACCAATGGCAAAAATATTTTCATAGTCTTTAACTTGGCTAAATCTATTGACTTTGTACCGATTCAATCTTTCTACCAATTTGTCATTGGCAAAGTCCTCTATTGCAGCACCAGTAACTCCTGCTGTCCAAATAAAGTTCCTTGTCCTTACTGTTTCCCTGTTTTTCAATGTCATCACATCTCCATTATAATCCTTCACAATCGTACTCAAATGAATAGTTACTCCCAATTCCCTTAAAAATTGAGTGGCCTTCTTGGACGCCGTTTCACTCATCGACGACAATACCCTAGGAGATCCTTCAAACAAATGAATTTGCATCTCAGATACATTGAGGTGTCTATAATCTTTTGGAAACACATGGTTTTTCAGCTCCGAAAAGGCACCTGCAAGTTCAACTCCTGTAGGTCCGGCACCTATGATACAGAAATTTAAAAGTGCTTGGCGTTCTTCTACATCTTCGCAGTCATCTGCCTTTTCGAAATTTTGCAACATAAGGCTTCGAATATTCAGTGCCTGGGGTACATTTTTCATTGGCATTGCGTATTTCTCAATGTTTTGGTTACCATAGAAATTCGTTTTGGTACCAGTTGCCATTACCAAATAATCGTACGACAGGCTTCTAATACTGGTCGCAATTATTTGTTCTTTAGGGTCGATATTTTCAACCACCGCCCATCTAAAATGAAAATTCTTGAGCTTTTTCAAAACCTCGCGCAGAGGATAAGCAATGGAATCGGGCTCCAACCCACTAGTTGAGACCTGATATAACAAAGGTTGAAATGTATGATAATTGTGTTTGTCTATCAAAACCAATTGCACATCCAAATCCTTGAGTTTTTTCGCCAATGATATTCCGGCAAAACCACCCCCAATAATCACTATTTTTTTTTATCAGGACTAGGAATATCCATATTTCAGTTTTTGCAAAATTAATCAATCCCGTATAGTCAAAAGTCACTTTATAGCATCTATAACAACCCATTGATCAAAAGTTCAAAAACGTATAAAAGGGTTAAGTGGTTCAACAAATCAACAGATGTCGAAAATCGTACAATTCGTCGTAAATCCAAGATTCATACTTACTTCATAACTACTTTTAAGATTAAGGACCCCAATAAATCACATTTAAAATGCGAGCCAAAACGCTTTTCCTATTATTAAGCATGCCCTTGTCCTTTCATGTATGAAAGATGAAACCAAAATGTTTGAAACTTCCATAATTGTTGAAGCTGGACCTATAGATCCCATTCAAGATTTTGGTGATAAGGACGAACCTACTTATTTGTCAAAAGCCGTTACATGGATTAAAAATATGCAGTCGTCCAACGGGCTTTTGGAAAGTGCTGAAAACACCAATTTTGTTTCCCTATATAACAATGCTCTTGCCGCTCTTGTCTTCATGGAAATGGATGAGATGGAAAGAGCTGAACGAATATTTGATTATTTCAATGCAAGAATTGATGCCGAACTGTTAAATGGCAATGG
>JAGLKG010000365.1 GCA_023141835.1 Maribacter sp.
ATCCCTATTCTTTTGAAAGGCAAGGACCTCTTAGGCTGCGCCCAAACCGGAACAGGGAAAACTGCTGCCTTTGCCATACCCATTCTTCAACAGTTATATAATGATAGTCAATCCCAGGGTCGCCATCGTAAAATCAAAACACTGGTTGTTACCCCAACACGGGAATTGGCCCTACAAATAGGGGAAAGTTTTACAGCCTATGGTAGATTTACCGGAATACGGAATACTGTGATTTTTGGAGGTGTTAAACAAGGTAAACAGACACAAGCCCTGAGAAACGGAGTGGATATACTGATTGCTACACCAGGTCGTTTATTGGATTTAATGAATCAAGGGTATATCTCATTAAAAGATATTGAATATGCCGTATTGGACGAAGCTGACCAAATGCTCGATATGGGCTTTATCCATGATATCCGAAAAATTATTGCCAAGTTACCCTCTAAGCGGCAATCTCTTTTCTTTTCGGCCACAATGCCCAATACTATTGTTAACCTTTCAAGAACCATATTGGGTGATTTTGACAGGGTAACCATTAAACCACAACAGGCCACGGCAGAAAAAGTAGAACAGGGCGTATATTTTGTAAGCAAAGGAGATAAGGTCAAGTTATTGGCTCATTTATTACAAGGTCAGCCTAATAAATCAGTTCTGGTATTTTCTAGAACCAAACATGGGGCCAATAAGGTTGTAAAAAAATTAGGGCAGGCAGACATAAGCTCAGCAGCCATTCATGGTAATAAATCGCAAACAGCACGGCAAAAAGCTTTGGGTGACTTTAAGGATGGAAAGCTCAAAGTACTTATTGCGACTGATATCGCTGCTCGTGGTATTGATGTAGATGATTTGTCTTTGGTCATCAATTTTGATTTACCCAACGTTCCAGAAACCTATGTACATCGCATTGGCCGAACAGGGCGTGCCGGTGCCAGTGGCATTGCCATCTCATTTTGTGATAAGGAAGAACGACCCTACTTGCGAGACATTGAGAAGCTTATTAAGCAGCAAGTACCCAGATTGCCTGAGAATCCTTTTATAGAAGATATCCAAGAAGAGGCAACATCCCCAAAAAAGCAGAACCCTCAAAGACCAAGAAACCACAACAAGGCAAGGAACCAGAATAGATCGGGAAAATCGAATTATAGAGGAGGGGGAAATAGAAATAGCCAAAATAGAAACAAGTCAATGGGAAGGGATTAGCCTTGTGGAAGTCTACACCTTGGCTTCATGAATACCTTTATTTTAATGCCTCTATGATGACATCAATATATGTATCTACTTCCTTTTTACTATAAAGTCTTGCGAAAAGTGAGAGTCCTTGTAAACTACCCAACAGAAAAGAGGCATATTTTTCACTATCAAAATCCTTAGGTAATTCTTCCTTAAATTTTATTTTTTCAAGCTGTACATAAAAGGTTTCCTTCAGAAAAGTGAAATGGGAATTAAGTTCAAAGGAGATGTCCTCATTTTTTTCCCATACTTCCATTCCCGTATTCGCTATTAAGCACCCCTTTGGGCAGTCACCCGACTGTATTGCATGTCCAAAATCAAAAAAGAACTTTCTTAAATCAGCCAAGCTCCCTTTAGATTGTAACAATTCCTCCATAAATGTTGTCTTGGCATAGCTCCTATATTTTTTCAACACTTCAACAAAGAGGCCATGTTTACTACCAAAACTGGAATAAATCGAAAATTGATTAATTCCCATGTCCTTTTCAAGCATTCGTAATGAAGTGCTTTCAAACCCATTGGCCCAAAAAGTATGCATGGCCTTCTCAAGTACTTCTTCTTCCGAATATTCTTTTTTTCGAGGCATCTTTTATTAATTATTGGTCCAAAGTAACATAATATAGTAGTCATCTTCTTGACCTAGATCTTAACAGTATGAACAACTTCTATACCAAAAAAGTATAATCAACTACATGTATTTATCCTAGACGCAGACAAAGGCCGAGCACACCTAAATAATTCATATTCCAAAAAGGTCATTTCACCCATCATTTAAGACACTTCGGTCAAAATGGGTCCTATCGAAGAGGGGTTCGTCTTTACATTTGTCCAAGAAATAATAAGGAACCGATTTAAACATATTAAATCAAAAAACATAAATCATTATGAAAAAAGTAACAGCATTAATAGGTACAGGATTATTCACAGTACTATTATTATCCTTTGTAGGTAAAGGAAACTGCCAAAGTGATAACCAAATAACCAAAGCACAGACAAGCTTTGAAAACCACTATGTGAATTATAGCAATGACCCTTATTTGGTTCTAGACGCTGATTCCCACATACTGGAAAACATGGTCTATTTGGAGGAAAACGAGGAAATTGATCTAGGTTTCGATACAGCAGACTATTTGCCATTGGGTTTTAATCCCTACGAAGGCATGGAGTTTGACATCGACGAGATAGATTATATTGAATTGGAAGAAGAACCTGTTTTAGGCTTTGACACCAACGAATACCTCCCGATTGGTTTTAACCCCTATGCCCAACTCGAATTGAACTTGGCTGAAATCGTTTACATTGAGGATGAAGACGACTTTTTCTTAGACTTTGACACCCAAACGTATCTTCCAGAAGGTTTTGATGCCTTCGACAAGGTTGAAATAAATTTAAATGAAATTGCCTTCATCGAGGATGAAGAAGAGATTGTTTTGGGCTTTAACCACGAAATATATCTTCCCAAAGGTTTTGATGCCTATAGCAAATAAGATTGGGAATACTTTTGATTGAAATTGGTCCTGACGCTTTAGCCAGGGCCAATTTTTAAACGATAGAAGCCAAATCACATCCTAAAAAATTCGTGTAAATTTGCGAGAAAGCCATGCATCCTAATCCATATTTGAAACCATGTTGAGACGTATACAAGTAAAACAATCACAATTGGTAAAGATATCCCTTCTCTTTGCTGTTCTGGTTTCGCTCCCAAAGACCATTTACATTTATAAAATGCTCCATTCTGGGGATATGGACTTCTCGATGGTTTGGGTCAAGGACTTCTTCATAAAACTCATTTTTTTCTTTCTCTTTTCTTGGTTGATTGTACAATTGAACTCAAACTGGGGTTATTTGTTTTCCAGAAATAAAAAAGCTATAAGAATTGTACTTCTATTTGTTCTGAATATAGCTATTCTTGTAACAGCTCCTGCACTCCTTGATTTTATATACCCCCTAATAACAGGAAATCCTATTTCAAATGAAGAAAAGGGTTTTTTGTTTGTTGTTTTGACCACACTGGTCATTCTTCTATTGTTCATTTCAAGAATCCTAAGACTACAGATGGTACAACAGTCCAGTCTAATAGAAAATGAGCGTTTAAAACAGCAGAATCTTCAAACGGAGTTGACAGCTTTAAAAAACCAGATTGACCCCCATTTCCTATTTAATTCATTGAACTCCTTAAACTGTCTGCTTCGCGATAACGATGAGGCCGCTCAGTTTGTCAAGAAGCTTTCCTTTATGTATCGTTATATTTTACAAAGTGGTGATCGGGATTTGGTTTCCCTAAAAGAAGAACTCAAATTTCTTGAAAGCTATTCCTATTTAATAAAAACCAGATATAGGGACCGGATTGATATTGATATTAAAGTTGATTCAAAATATCATGAAAAGGAAATTCCTCCTTTGGCACTTCAATTGTTGGTCGAAAACGCTGTTAAACATAACGAGATTTCAGAGACCAATCCCCTAACAGTCAACATATATACTAAAGATGGGTATGTTTTTGTAGAGAACATATTACAACCGCGAACGGTAATGGCAGATGGTACAGGAAATGGACTTATTAATCTGGACAAAAGATACCATTTAATAGCAAAGCAAAGTATAACCATTAACAAAGACAACAATAAATTCAGTGTAAAACTACCTCTAAAACAAGGGCAATGAAAATAGTTATCGTTGAAGATGAGCTTGCAGCCAGTGAAAATCTTACATATCTGCTTAAAACACTTAATCCTGAAATAGAGGTGCTGACGGTCCTGGATTCGGTAAGGTCATCAGTTACCTACTTTTCATCACCGACCGAGGCTGAATTGGTCTTCATGGACATTCATTTAGCGGATGGGCTTTCATTTGAAATTTTTGACCGAGTCCAAATAAACAAGCCTGTAATATTTACGACCGCATATGACCAATATGCATTAAAAGCCTTTAAGGTCAATAGTATTGATTATTTGCTCAAACCTATTGATGAAGATGAACTGTCCAAGGCCCTCACACAATTCAAGGTACAATCAACGGTAGACCCCACTCCCGACGTCAAATTAGAAGGACTTTTAAACCTTATAAATTCGCAGCGCAGTACCTACAAAACTACATATCTTGTACATCTTCGAGATCAGTTAATTCCCATAAA
>JAGLKG010000366.1 GCA_023141835.1 Maribacter sp.
AGAAAAACGTAAAAAAAGCACCTGTAAAAACGGCTAAAGAAAAGAAACAGGAAAAGAGATTGAAAAAGTCAAAGTAAGTCGGTAATTATCCTCAAAAATTCAATCTCAAAGGACTAATTTCATACAAAGTTCAAAAAAACGATACACCAATACATCGATTACAAAAACGTCAGACTGTCTAAAAAGATAATGAAAGTGATGGTCAAAACAATAGAAACTTGAATTATTAACTTAATGAACGGCTATGCGGAACAAATTTTCTGAAACACGGAAAAAGGAGACCCTAAACACTTATAGTGGCCTGTATACGGACATGTATGAACTCACTATGGCACAGGGGTATTTCCTCACAGGCAGAAAGAACGAAACGGCGGTGTTCGATTATTTCTTTCGGAAAAATCCTTTTGAAGGTGCATTTGTTGTTTTTGCCGGTTTAAGAGATCTGCTCGAAGTTTTGGAAGGGTTGTCTTTCGACACGGATGAGATAGATTATTTGCGTTTGCAAGGTTTTAAAGATGAGTTCTTGGAATACTTAAAGGATTTTAAATTTTCGGCAACTATTTATTCCGTGGAAGAAGGAGAAATTGTTTTTCCTTATGCGCCCGTTTTGCGAGTTGAGGGTAGTATCATCGAAACTCAACTGATTGAAACCCTCGTCTTAAACTATTTGAATTTTGAATCCCTCATCGCTACGAAAGCAGCCCGTATCCGTTTGGCGGCAGGAGATCGAATGTTTGTAGAATTTGGCTTAAGGAGAGCTCAGGGATTAGGTGGTATTCATGCCAGCAGGGCCGCTTTTATCGGTGGTGCGGACGCCACATCTAATGTGTACTCGGGTTATAAATTCAATCTGAAAATTAGCGGAACACAGGCCCATTCCTGGATCCAAAGCTTTGAGGATGAACTAACTGCCTTCAGAAAGTTTGCTGAGCTCTATCCCGACAATTGCATCTTGCTGGCAGACACTTATGACACGCTTAATAGCGGAATTCCTAACGCCATAGCGGTTGCCAAAGAAATGGAGAAAAAAGGCCAACGGTTAAAAGGCATTCGGCTCGATAGTGGTGACCTCTCCTATCTGAGCAAAAAAGCACGCCATATGTTAAACGAATCTGGACTGGAATATGTGAAAATCGTAGCTTCCAACCAACTGGATGAATATGTAATCAAAAGTTTAATCAACCAAGGTGCACCAATTGATATATTTGGGGTTGGAACACGTTTGATAACTGGGATGCCTACCGCTGCACTGGATGGGGTATATAAATTGTGTATGTGTAATAATATAGCTCGATTGAAAATCTCTGAGAACGTTAAAAAAATCATCTTTCCCGGCATAAAAAAGGTTGTTCGCCTGATCGATAAGGAAGGGAAATTTGTAGGGGATGGAATTCTCTTGGAAGAAGAACAAGAGACGGAAAGGATTTTTCATCCGCACCAACCGGAGAAAAGCACCTTTATTGCCGAATACAAAAAGGAGTCTATCTTCCATAAAGCGATGGACAAAGGAAAAATATGCATTCTGAAAAAATCCCCTGAGCAAATAAGTCAGTTTGTCAAGGAACGTCTGGCAAAACTTCCCGATGAACATAAACGCTTCAAAAATCCTCATATCTATAAGGTGGGTATCTCGGAAAAGCTAATGAAAATGAGAAATGAAATGGTGAATAATTTAAGAACTAAAAAGCAAACAAAGTAACTCTTATCTTAACGTTTAAAATGAAAACTCTGTTAATTATTGACGTTCAAAACGATTTTTGCCCTAGAGGAGCTTTAGCTGTTTATGATGGCGATAAGGTGGTTCCCGTGATCAATCAAATAATAAATAAGTTTGATTTGGTGCTTGCTTCGAAAGACTGGCACCCCGAGGATACAATCCATTTTGAAAATTGGCCAGTGCATTGCGTACGGAATACCAAAGGTGCCGAGTTTCACCCTGATTTAAAGGTAGATAAGATCGATCAGATTCTCCTAAAAGGAACAGGGAACCGAAATGACGGGTATTCTGCCTTTGAAGCCACCAATCTCTACCTTGATAAATTCCTAAAGGAAAAAGGAATTAATGAATTATATGTAACTGGCTTAGCCACCGATTACTGTGTCAAGGCAACTGCTATTGAAGCATCTCAAAAAGGATTTAGTACACATGTCATCACAGATGCTATTAAAGCCGTTAATGCTCAGCCTGGAGATAATACTAGGGCACTGGAGGAGATGAAAAAGGCAGGGTGTAATTTGATGACTTCTAAAGAAATTTTGTTAAAAGCAAAAAACTGGGGTAGAAACTAATTTTCCATTGTTACCTATTGCAGTTATTTCAATTCATTTCAGAATTTAAATTGAAAACACGATGCCCCAACAAAGAAAGAGCTAAAAGAAAGTTCAAATAAAGGATAAAATGAAAGACCAAAAAGCGATATTGATCAAGTGTATAAAGAATGATGAACCCGCATTTGTAATCGCTGGCCATGATAGCTTTGCCGTACCTGCCTTAAGGGCATACTACGATATAGCCACGCAGAAAGGAGCGGATGATGAATTTTTGAATGACATGGCCTTGGTTGTTCAGGAAATGGAGGATTTTCAGCAGCAGGAACCTAAGAAGGTGCACATACCTAAATTAAAGGATTTTGAGATTGAACATTAAATAGTTCAATTAAACGATTGATTTTAAATCGGTGTAAGACAAAAAATATAATTAATAAACAAATATCATTATGGCCAAAAGTAAAGACGCAAAGAAGAATGTCAAAAAAGCACCTGTGAAAACTGCAAAGGAAAAGAAAGAAGAAAAGAGATTGAAAAAATCAAAATAAGGGGGCACTTATCCTAATTTCATTCATCTAACTAAATTCAAAAAAGTTCAAATAAAGGATGAAATCTTAAAATAAATGAGTCCAGAAGTGCCAATCATAGTTTTGATCCTTGCAATTCCCACTTATTTTATATGCAAGTGGGCAATGACAAGACTTAACGTTGGAAACGAAAGAAACAGAAAATTCCTTATGATAATACCAACTGTTATTCTAAGTCCGCTTATCTATATTGGCCTTGTAATGATTTGGATTCTCTCAGTTTCATATTACCCGACTAGTGATTTTGAGGGAAATGAATGGAATTCCAATGTTGAGGAAAGATATAAAATGTCAGAGGACATCATTGAGAGTAAAATACTGATTGGTAAATCACGAGAAGAAGTAATCCAAATATTAGGAAGCGATTTTATAACCAATAATGAAAGTGAAATAACCTATGAACTAGGCCAGGTTCCTGGGTTTTTTAATATTGACCCTGATTATTTAGATATAAAACTTGAAAATGGAATAGTCATAAGTGTTAGCCAATATGAAGGATAAAAAAACTGGCTACAACAAATATGAACTGAGTAGAAACTAAAGTTCAAATAAAGGATAGAAAGGAACCATTTAATATGCTTTACAATTTGATTGGGTGAAAAAATCAATTAAAAGGTATTTTTTCCTTTTTATATTCATCCTCAGTTTAAGTTCCCTTACCAGATTATTTCTGCAGTTTTATAAGTTTATCATATTTGTCTGTCTTGGCTGGAGAACAATACCGAAAATGGATGGATAAGATCCACGCACAAAGTTTGGGGCTTGTTAACTCAAAATGCTTAATTAAGTATTTTACTATTTAACCTATTAAGCATAAAACTTAAATAAAAAAATTGCTATTTAAGAAAATGCGTATATTTGTTAACTAATGAAAATTTAAATAAAGGCGCACTATTTATGAAAAACTTTGTTTCGGGCAAGCAACTCAGTCAAGGCTATTACAAAAGTTTTCAGCCAAATCATATACATAAACAATGGCAAGTAGAGGATATGGAGGTACTTGCGCTATTAAGTAAAGCGGATAGGCAATTGGGAAGATTGGATATGTATTCCGAATATGTCAACATTGAACTATTTATTAGCATGCATATTGCTAAAGAAGCTACCCAATCCTCCAAGATAGAAGGTACACAGACCAACATGGAGGAAGCTTTTCTCAATAAGGACGAAATATCCTTGGAAAAAAGGGACGATTGGGAGGAGGTGCAAAACTATATTTCTGCAATGAACGAGGCAGTACAAATGTTGCATAGACTTCCCTTTTCATCAAGACTTATTAAGCAGACCCATAAGATTTTGCTACAAGGAGTTAGAGGACAAAACAAGTTACCAGGGCAATATAGGACCAGTCAAAACTGGATAGGCGGGGCAACTATCAACGATGCCGTTTTCGTACCACCAGCGCATACTTCTATCAACGATTTGATGTCGGACATCGAAAAGTTTGCCAATGACGAACTCAATCATTTACCTGATCTGCTAAAAATCGCTTTGATCCATTATCAGTTTGAAACAATACACC
>JAGLKG010000367.1 GCA_023141835.1 Maribacter sp.
GACATTATATTATGACAATCTTATGCGTGTTAGAACACATAACGACCTTTCCCAATGGTTCAAATTTTTTTTGACGGGAGTTATTGAAACCGCAAAGTCGGGGGTAAACACCTTCGATGGTATTTTGCAATTACAGAAAACTTTGGATATCAAATTAAAAACATTGGGTAATCGTAGTGTCGATGCTAGACTTGTAATAGAAAGCCTGTACACAAGACCGGTTATCGCCGTAAACCGTGTGGAAAGTATTATTGAAAAATCAAATGTTTCTGCATACAAGCTGATAGCTTCAATGGAGCAGTTAGAGATTTTACAAGAAATTACCGGAGGGCAAAGAGGTCGACTTTATATATTTAAGGACTATGTTGATTTGTTTAAGACCGGTCTTTAGTTAAAATTAATTTTTTGCCCAAGCTTAATTTTAGAAATGTATTGTTACAGTAGTAATTCACTAGCTTCGTCCAATATAGAACTATCCAATTCTTTCAAATAGGCTTGGGTAATCGCCAAATTCTGGTGCCCCATCGATTCACTGATAACATCGGTAGCAACTCCTTTTTGTTTGAGGCAGTTGGCAAAGCTATGTCTGGCCACATAGCTACTTAAATTTTTATCGATTTCACAAATTCTTGCAATCTCTTTTAAATCTTTATTATATCGTTGGAGTGTTTTATGCTTTCTATTTTCCAGTTGGATGGGAGTCAATTCATCTTTCAAAAGAATGGGAAATACATATTTCGTACCTATGGAATACTCTTGGTAGAAGTCTAAAATTTCGCGAACAGGCGGAAGAATCTTTACCATGAAATTTCCTTTGGTTTTTGAACGGGTATAGAAAATCTTATCATCATCAACTGCTTTCCATTCCAACTTCATCATATCAGCGAAATTCATACCCCTTGTGTAAAAACTAAATACAAAGTAATTTCGGCTATTGGTCAACAATGGGTATTTTTTCAAGTCTAGATTTACAATTTTCCTGACTTGCTGCATGCTCAAAGCTTTCTTCAAACTCTTTCCTTTCAATTTTGAAACCTTATAAGTTATGAAGGGATAGAATTCCTCTTTAACAATTTTTCGTTCGATGGCGAAGTTATAGAGGGCACGTATCGCTCGCATACGCACACCAATACCACCATCGCTTCCTCCTCTAGACCTTAAAAAGACCTCGTACTTGTAAAGCAAGGTTGGTGTAATATCTTTAAAAGTAAGTCGAGTAGAAACGAGAAATTTTTTAACAGAGTTATACGTGTCCTGATTTGCCTTAGCATTTCCCGTCCTACCTGCTGAAATCATTTCCCCTATAATCTCATCCCAAAATACAAAGACATTGTTTTGAACGGGATTTGAATCGATCCGATATCTTTGTTCAAAATCATATAATGTAAAATCGTCTTTTTCTATTTTAAGCTCTCCTAGAATTTGTAAAGCTCTATCTTGAAATTTATGCAACAAACGATTGTTTTGAAGATAATTTTGATTCCGTTTATTGAACTTTCCAGTATTAGAATCCCACTCACTTTCATTTGCGTTAAAAATGGTCTTGAAATATTTCGTTTTTCTGTCTTTGGTAATTCTCAAACAGATTGGATAATTTCCGTTTGAAAGTTTCTTTTTTCGTAAAATTGTTTTGACGTTTATCATGGGGTTTTCTAGAACGGGTACAACATAGGTACAACAAATTGCCTTTTAAAGGTAAAATAAATGCAACCCGCTACAAAATAAAAAATCATAAATAACTGACAATCAGACTAAAAGAAGATAAATGGTATCATATGAAAACTAATATAATATGACTCATAATCAGGGGGTCCCTGG
>JAGLKG010000368.1 GCA_023141835.1 Maribacter sp.
TATCTTCCAGACACCCCCGATAATCGGTTTTACATCCAAACGTCCATTGCCCAAAAGCGAAAGCACTTTTTCCCAAATGGGCCAATTATGACTAAAACTACCCTGTAGGGTCACGTTTTTTTGCACCAAGGCATCCAAGGAAAAATTCAAAGGTTGCGGACCCCAACCAACTTTTGTAATATGACCGTTAGGCCTAACCCATTGTAGTGCAAGTTGCAATGTAGTACTTACACCCGCCGCATCAATGATACAATCAGCACCGAGACCGTCGCTTTGCATTGCCCATTCAGTAGCATCACGTACAATAGTTTCACAACCGTATTGACGGGCAATCTGCAATCTACCCTTATCCGCTTCCAAACCAACCAGGGCCACTTCAGCCCCGCATAATTTGGCCATGGCGGCACATAAAATGCCAATAGTACCCGGACCCAATACGATGACCCGATCTCCTGGGCCAATTTTTGAATTTACGACCACTGCATTATACGCTACGCAACAAGGTTCGGTCAAGCAGGCCTCTTGAAAAGGCAAGCCTTCCGGTATTCGGTGCAAGCATCGGGCAGGTACGCGCACAAAACGTGTCATCGCCCCATTTACACCATAGCCAAATCCTTTTCGAGTCGGATCCAAATTATAAAGTCCTTCTCTTGATAAAGAGTTGTTCGCATCAATTACCGCAGCGGTTTCACTAACGACCTTATCTCCTTCTTTCCACCCGCTTACCTTTTTTCCGATTTCAACAATATGACCCCCGAATTCATGTCCCAAGACCACAGGGTAATTCACTGGCCAACTATGGTCGGAAGTCCATTGGTGAAGATCACTCCCACAAACGCCGACATTGGCCACCTCGAGCAAAACGTCTTCTTCCCCTAGGGTTGGCTTCGTAATTTCCCGAATTTCAACACTCCCCTTCTCAGGTGCAAAATTTACAACTGCAATAGATTTCATATCAACGGCGTCTTCTTGAAACATAAATGTACTTTAAATGAAGATTACAGGACAGTAATTCGTATATTCATTTGAACATCATTCCTATTTTAACCAAGAAACATCAGATGAAAATACGTATCACCCTATTTCTAATGGCAACTATAGTATTAATGGCTTCCAACACAACGCCAAAGAAGTCTAAAAAAGATAGCAAAACAGCCATTAACGCAAGTATCCATTTAGATAGTGTACCCTTCCCCACGGAATTGACGGATTTTGAGTCTTTTGCTGAAAACCCAATTTTTACGGGAACCGATACCTCAACGTGGGATCAAAAAATACGAGAAAGAGGGTTTATATTGAAGGAAGATGAAACCTATCATATGTGGTATACCGGGTTTCGTGAAGAACGAAAATCATTGTCTTTGGGCTACGCTTCCTCCCCTGATGGCATCCTATGGACCCGTTACACAGACAATCCTATTTTTAATGAAAGCTGGACGGAAGACATGATGGTCCTAAAAGTAGAGGACACCTACCATATGTTTGCTGAAGGTAAGGGCGATATCGCCCATCGGCTTACCTCTTCAGATCGTATTAACTGGACAGACCATGGTTTGTTGGATATCCGTAATGCCAATGGCTCTCCATTGAGCGATGGACCCTATGGCACCCCAACCGCCTGGTTTGAAAATGGCACTTGGTATTTGTTTTATGAGCGCGGTGATCTAGGTATCTGGCTGGCCACCTCTAAAGACCTTAGAGTTTGGACCAATGTACAGGACGACCCTGTTATCAAAATGGGGCCAGAAATCTATGATCAATACGGATTGGCGGTAAATCAAATTGTAAAATATAAGGGATGGTACTATGCCTACTATCATGGTACGGCCTATGCAGATTGGTACGAATGGACTACGAATATAGCGGCCTCCAAAGATCTACTGCACTGGAAAAAGTACGACCAAAACCCAATTCTAAAGGAAAATAAATCAAGCGGAATTCTTGTCGATGATGGAAACCAATTTCGCTTATATTCCATGCATGACAAGGTTAATCTGCATTTTCAGAAAAACAAATAGTACCATTCCTTTTTAGTAATCGGTCTATCATAATTATTGTCTGTGGTGCTATCTTTCTACTCAAAAGTACGATGATTAGCGCACGAGTTTTTGTCTAGTTATTTCATTGAAAAATCCCCTTACGCACAATTAGCAATCAAAATTATCTCGTAATCACCTGTTTTTCATTATCTTATAAGGCTTTGACTTTCTAAAACAACCAATTATGAAAAAAATTATTTTAGTATTCGCATTGCTTATTGGCTTTGCTGTAAGTGCCCAAGACACCTATTATACAACATATAGCTTTGTCGTGGAACCACAGAACGATGCCACCATTTTCAAGTTGGTGGATGACTTTTATTCAAAGAACAAGCCTGAAGGAGTTTTTGTTCGGCTTTTTGAAAACCACTTTAAAGATGCCGGGAACAAGGCGACACACCAGCTTGTTTTTTCGGGTACCCAAGAAGCAGTAGGCAATATGTACGGTGGGGGACCCAATGATACTTTCGCGCTCTTTTTAACCCGCCTGAACCAGCATATCAAAGAAAGTGCCGGCTCTGCTATGGGAAGAAATATTGCTTTTTATGGTGAATCTGGTACGCGCTATCCAGCACAACGGGTTCTTTTATTGGATGTGGAAGACACGAACGTCTTTGATGAAGCCTATAACAAATTTCATTCCAAACATAATCCTCCTGGGGTACTTGTCTACATGGGCACCTCAATTACAGGCCAGGGCGTTGGCAAAGCGAACCGCTGGGCGATTATCGGTTATAAAGATATCAAAACAGCTATCGGCGGACGCAATAAACTGCTCACAGGAGCAGCCCTTAAGGCCAGGGAGAAAGCCTGGGCCAATTTTATAGCAAACAACGGAGGGGTAACAGTAGTGGGTTCCGGAATGCGAATCCTATTAGGCGCCTGGTAATTCTCCCATACGTTATAACGTGTATTGAATTTCAAAAATTCGATTGTTTTTACAAAAAAGACCGGTATTCGTTGAGTACCGGTCTTTAATATTATAGTAATGAGGACTCAAATTCATTGGTGCATTCTTATTGCCTACAAAATTGTCTGGGAACTATTGCAATGAAGTATCTAAATAGAGTGCAATCTTATTTGGATGCTGACAGCTGCGCACTGACCGCATCTGCTGTTCCTTGTATAAAAGCCTGAATCTTGGTTACGTCATTCTCGGTCAATTTACCGGTAAAATTGGGCATGCCCAATTCTTTAAGCGCATCGGTCAAAACAAAGGTTTTCAGGTTTTCAATTTTGTTTTTATCAGAAAATCCCAGATTGGGAATGTTGCCACCATTCGATACAACTGGAATACCGTGACACTGAGCGCAATGGCTTACGTAGAGTTTTGTCCCAAGTTCAATGTCCTTTGGATTGTAGGGGACTCCACTAAGAATTGGCTTGGCTTCAGGGATTTCTAATTCGGGCATTGGTGTTTTACCATCTAGGGAAAAGGTGTATATCTTACCCGAGCTTTGATTTTCTGCGTGATGAGCTGACAATCCGTAAGCGCCGCCCCATCCTGCTGCAATGCTCACATATTGACGACCGTCCACTTCATAGGTTACCGGAGCCGCCACAACGCCAGTTCCGACATTTACTTCCCATAATTTGTCACCATTTGTAGCATTATAAGCAACGAACCTACCATCAGCACTGCCCTGGAAAACCAAGTTTCCGATTGTGCTTAAAGTACCCCCATTCCAAGGAACCATATGGTCAACTTTCCAGGCTGCTTTTTGTTTGATCGGGTCCCAAGCCAGCAAATGACCGAAAGTAGGTGACTTTGGAGGCACCGTTGATGCTAGGCTTCCTAAATTCCAACCAATTCCGGACATATATCCTCCTGATTCTGTAGAATTTGCGACCCAATTGGGGTCATCTTCAAAAACCTGAGGTATACCTTGGGCAGGAATATAAACCAGACCAGTAGCTGGGCTATAAGACATAGGATGCCAATTATGGGCTCCCAGTGGTCCCGGAAAGACTTCATAAGCGCCGCTTTTGTAATCAGCTTCGGCTATTTCCATAGGACGCCCGTTTTTATCGTATCCCGTAGCCCAATTCACATCTACAAAATTTTGTGCAGAAATATACGTTCCATCGGTTCTATCAATGACGAAGAAAAAACCATTCTTAGGTGCCTGCATAATTACCTTTCTTTTAGAACCTTCAATCTCCAGGTCTGCCAGAATCAATGATTGCGTTGCGGTATAATCCCAATGGTCTCCTGGTGTGCCCTGATAGTGCCATTTGTAACTACCATCATCGGG
>JAGLKG010000369.1 GCA_023141835.1 Maribacter sp.
TGGCTCAATTGGTTTAAATAGGCATCCGCTTCATAGGGAATCCGTTCGCGGTCACCATCTACATAAAGTCCATTAAAGGTTGTTGCTTTGATCGAATACTTGCACAAATCCCAGATTTGATTCAAGATAGTATCTGAACTATCGAAACTGCTTTGGTCTTCTTCCCAATAACTGTGAAAGGCCAATTGGGTGAAATTTTTAGCGGCAATAAGCTCTTGGACTCCAGATACTTCGGCATATCTAAAAGGCATTAGAACCGGAAA
This sequence comes from Maribacter sp., assembly GCA_023141835.1. Classification (GTDB taxonomy): domain Bacteria; phylum Bacteroidota; class Bacteroidia; order Flavobacteriales; family Flavobacteriaceae; genus Maribacter_A. The sequence continues at coordinate 264 of JAGLKG010000369.1, forward strand.
ACCACCTGGCAATGGAACCGCCTTATTGGGTAAAGTATTCCGCTGATCAGCTTTAATCGGGAGCTGGTATTTAGTTTGACTTGCTTTTACCGGAACCTGTATCTCCTGATATCGAATATGGCCTTGGGGGCTTTGGTTAATACTTCCACCTTCCAATTGTTCACCAATACGAAAAGTCAACGTATGATCTGTTTTTGCATTGTACATAAAATCCAGCGTCGCAAAGGCATCTTTACCAAAATCCATACTATAGGATGTACTGTCCTTCTTCTCAAAAGAAACGGGTTTTATGTGATCTAATTGAAAGCTATTGGGGGTAGTAATTGTCTGCCCATAAACACCCATTTTAAAGGATTGACTTTCCGAATACCGCGAAAGTCTATTATCATTGTCCCAAATGCGTACTTTCCAAAAATAGGTTCCCCCTTCTTTTAAAAGAGCCCCGTTATGTTCTACATTTGAAGATGTATTACCCCTGACCTGACCACTATCCCAGATATCACCATTATTGTTATCGATCATTTCTTTGGATGAAGCCACTAATAGCTGGTACGCCGATTGAATCACCGCGCCTTTTGAAACTACCCAGCCATATTCCGGTTTGCTATCCAATATTTTTACATCTTCGGGCTTCCTGATCCATTCAACTACTAAATCTGTTGGCCCATCTGAATAATTGTCGCTATTCTTATTTATAAGTTCATCGCATTTATTTCTAAAAGATCTTAGTTTATCCAGATATTCCGGATGGGTTGCTAGATTATTTATTTCTTGCGGATCATCTTTCAAATAATAAAGTTCTTCAAACGATTTATCGTTCACATACCTGAAATACTTCCAATCCTTAGTTCGGACCCCTTCACTGGGTGCTATGTTTTTAAACTCCCAAATATGTTCGATCAAAACCGTATCTCTTGCCAAGCTCTTTGTTTGTTTCCTAACGATCGGCATCAAACTTTTACCTTGCCAGCTTTTGGGTTGGGGAATACCTGCCAAATCCAATATCGTAGAGGGTACATCAACATTCAACGCTAATTCTTTGCTGTCTTGATGCTTCTTTACACGAGGATCATAAACGATCAAAGGTACCCGAACAGAATTATCGTATAAAAGCCACTTACCTGCCAATTGACGTTCCCCTAAAAAGTAACCATTATCCCCCATAAGGATAATCACCGTGTTCTTATCCAATCCCTTCCTTTTTAATTGCTCGCGGATTTTTTCGATTTCGTTATCAATACCGGAAATCATACGATAATACCCCTTTACGCTATGCTGGTATTTTTCTGGCGTATCATAGCGCCATGTCCAACGCAATCGATTAAAACCATCTTTTATAAAGGGTGGTTGCTTGTTAAAATAGGTGTCGGCTCCCAGTTTAGGACCTGGCATAGTAACATTTTGCAATAATGCATCGGTCTCCTCTTGCCAGAAATATTGATCTTTTGCTGAGTCATGGGCATGGGGAGCACTAAAGCTCAAGGACAGACAAAAAGGTTTGTTCTTTTCCGCCCCATCAATAAAATCGAGTGCTTTTTGCCCTGTATACCGGGTTAAATGAACGGTGTCCCTACCGATAGTTTTATAGTAGTAGCCTCTCCTATCATTATAAGCTCCATTACGATCATAGGATTCAAAGATGTCAAATTGCTTTTCCAAATGCTCATATCGCACTCCATATTTACCATAAAATCCAGTGGTATACCCATTTTCTTTCAAAATAGTGGGATAGGAGGTATCCATATAGGCTGAGCGAATATTGCCGGTCTGGAAATTGTAACTGTGGGTGCGTTCGTATAATCCTGTTAAGATAGTGGCCCTGCTCGCCGCACAAATTGGTGTAGTGACCATCGCGTTTTCAAAATACACGCCTTCCTTTGCCAATCGATCCATTTCTGGGGTATGTATCAACGTGTTTCCGGCATAGCCCAAGGCATCAAAACGTTGATCATCCGTAAGGATGAAAATAATATTGGGCCTGTCATCCTGGCTCATCACCACACTCGTGAATGAACGACCGATCAAAACGAGCCATAGGCTAATAAAATATAACTTATTCATATTGTTTTATGTATTCAATTTAGAATCTG
>JAGLKG010000037.1 GCA_023141835.1 Maribacter sp.
GGCCAAGCATTTAAACATCCGTCAAAGCACTCAGAATTGTCTTTGGTATCCAAGGAAAAGAAATAGAGTGACATTCCCTCTGAATCTGTCAATATCTTACCCAAAGCCACATCATCGGCCAACCTAACGGAATTTTCCGGTTCTGGGTCGTCCATCTGAATCGGGTCGTCATCTATTTTTGGAGCAGGGTCGTTGTCCGAGCTACAGCTTTGTAACAAAAAGACCGTAAGGAGCATTAAAAAGGTTATATTTTTCATAATTTGTGATGTATTTGATTTATGAAGAAATGAAATTAACCTTACCCCTCGCCTATTTCAAAAAAAATAATGCGAAGGGGAAAAAACATAGCTTAAAAGGGAAATATTAACTTTAAAGGTTTGTCCATCTTTTGAAAAAAGACAATCTATACCTATTTACGCTACTTGCCATTGCTACCATTATATTTATAATAGGGTACTTTAGCATGTCCTATATGGTCAAAGTCAGCACCGACCATTTACTACAGGTTCAAATTGAATCCAGCAAAAGGGAAGCACGGGAATTCGCTGAATTGGTCTCTTCGCAATTGGTAAATGGTATTGAACGTGATGTTGTAATAAACAATGTCCAAAGAAGTATAGAGGGCACAGATATTGAAACTGGCTTTGTATGCATGTTCGATTGGTCGGGCGTTGAGATTTGCCATCCTGATCCACAAAAAATAGGAAAACAGACCAATCCAAATGAATCTTACGTTAGACCTATTGATAATGAAATAAATTCGGAAGATTTTTACGACCTCCTAACCAATAAAAAGCCAAAAGGAGGCATCAGGGATTTCCCAAATGAAAATAGAAATTCGGAAATCATATATCTGTATCCCGTAAAGAATTCAGATTGGATTATTGCCGCGCATGCGAACATTGATAAAATTGAAAAGCAAGTAGGCAAGCTTAAATTCAATTTTCTGTTGGTGTACTTATTATCTAGTGCAACAATGGTTCTCCTATCACTTTTAATCGTTCGTTTTCTGGGCAGTTATTATGAAAAGACCTTGGAATTGAAGAATGAAAAATTGGCCGAAGAAGTAGTAAGCCTTTCAAAATTGAATAGTAATTTAAATAATTATAGAAATAAAGTAAATAAAAAAATTGAGGAAGAAAACGATGATGAAGATGTAGACCCCAGCAATCCGGTCACAATCAAAAACAGGCTCCTAACATATTCAAAAAATCAGCTCATTTCAATCAAAGTTGAAGAAATCGCTTCAATCAAGACTGAGAATACGGTTACCTCGATAATCTGTTTGGATGGCAAGAAATATTCAAGCAGCTCTAGTTTGGATGAACTATATAACAGTCTGGACCACATGCTTTTTTTCAGGGCCAATAGACAGAATATTATTTCTGTAAAGGGAATCAATGAAATCTTCAAATACGGAAACAATCAGTTAAAAATAAAGCTGAACCCCTCTAATACCGACAGTGCCATTATAATAAGTAAAAATAGGGTATCGGAGTTTAAAAAATGGCTTAACATGTAATAGGGCAAACTTCATGTTAAATTTCCAGACCATTTATTTTTTTATAAAGTAATATTGCTGCGCTATCTGACATACTGGCAACATAACAACAGGTATTCAATAAAATATTGTACAAAGGCAGTTCTGTACGCTGATAGAACAGAGGCAAGGTATTAATCATAAGCCTGTCATAGTTAGATGCCATGCCTTCTTTTTTACGAACCAAAGCTGTGGAATAAACATCCAACAGGTCCGAAATAATTTTATATCCAGCGATTTCCTTTTCCAAAACCTCAGGAGCTCTATAGACCTTCTTAACACTTAATGAAATAATATCATCAATCTGTGCCTTATATTGACTCTGGTCCAAGAGCGAAATATCAAAAGAACCATTCAAAATAGCGTTTTCGTTTTTTACAAAAACATCAATCACATCACTGATTAAGGTATTCACTGCCAATGCCCGCAAATAGCTGAGCCGATCTTCTTTGTATACCAGAGCACTGTACTTTTTGGTATTAATTCGGTCCTTGACCAAATTTATCAAATATTCAAGGGCATAGTCTTCCGATATAAGACCTAAATTAATCCCATCCTCAAAATCGATAATAGTGTAGCAAATATCATCTGCCGCTTCTACCAAATAGGTCAACGGATGTCGGGAAAAAGAAATGTCCTTGCCTTTTCGTGTTTGATTTAAACCCAGCTCTTGGGCTATATCCAAAAAGGTGTTCTTTTCAGACTGGAAAAAACCAAACTTTTTATCTGCAATGTGGTTCGTGGGTTTTTTAGGTAATGATTCTTTGGGGTACTTCATAAAAGCTCCCAAGGTGGCATAACTTAGGCGAAGTCCACCATCAACTCCCTCACGGGATTCAGTCAGAAGTTTAAACCCATTGGCATTGCCTTCAAAATCAACAATATCCTGATATTCCTTTTCAGACAGTGCCTCTTTGTATTGTATCCCATTTCCTGTTTTAAAATATTCCCCTATGGCTTTTTCACCACTATGCCCAAAAGGTGGGTTGCCAATATCATGTGCAAGGGATGCCGCTGCTACAATCGCCCCAAAATCATTGAATTTATATCCATGCACTTGGTTTAAATGTGGATGTTTTTCCAATATCTTTTTACCTACGATCCTACCCAAACTTCTCCCTACCACCGAAACTTCCAAACTATGCGTCAGACGTGTATGTACAAAATCAGTCTTCGATAGTGGTATAACTTGGGTCTTGTCTTGCAAGCTTCTAAAAGACGAAGAAAATATGATGCGATCATAATCGACCTCAAAGCCCAGCCGGGTCTCATCCTGTTCATTTCGAATTCTTTTATAGGTATCTCCATGGCGTTTTAAAGAAAGTAATTGTTCCCAGTTCATTGTTTAAAATTAGCAGCGGCAAGATACGTTTTTGAAGACTATTAATTAAAAACTTTGGATAGTCTCCACGCATATTAATTTAGACCTAACCAAAACAATATTGTTTTTTAATTAATATTTTAAAAACATTAACTTAACATTGGGGTTGGTTATTTGCAGCGACAAAAACTAATACTTGATGAAATTACACAGTTTGGCCCTCGGCCTACTCTTATCCCTATCCTCAATGTCTTTTTCCCAGGAAAATAGCAATTCAAACTTTGGAAAAGGGCTTATCAATACAATTGGCAAAGATAGCACTTGGGCTATGAAAGTTGGGCTACGCACCCAATTCTTATCAGGTGCATCATGGGATAACGGTAATGATACTGGTTTAACAAATCCAGAGCAAAACTTCCTAATTCGCAGGGCACGATTAAAATTTGATGGTTTCGCGTACACGCCAAAACTAAGGTATAAATTTGAACTTGGTCTATCAAATAGGGATCTCTCAGGTGCTTCTACATTCACAAGTAATGCTCCAAGGTATATTCTTGACGCTGTGGCCATGTGGAACTTTTATGAAAATTTCGAAATATGGGTCGGTCAAACCAAATTGCCAGGCAATATAGAGCGTGTAATTTCCTCTGGCAACCTACAGCAGGTAGACCGTTCACTATTGAATAGCAGATTTACACTTGATCGTGACCAAGGCATTCAACTAAGACATCATTTTAAGCTGTCTGAAAAATTCTTGGTGCGCGAAAAGTTTGCCATATCACAAGGAGAAGGTAGGAATATTACCAGCGGAAACTTAGGGGGCCATCAATATACATCAAGACTGGAGCTTTTGCCTTTTGGGACCTTTGAAAGCAAAGGGGATTATAGCGGTAGTGATCTTAAAAGGGAGAAAACACCCAAATTAATGGTTGCTGCGACCTACGATAGCAATCAGAACGCAGTAAAAAGCCGAAGTAACCAAGGTTCCTATATGACGAACGATATCAGTTTTTACGAAACCACAATAAACACCTTCTTTTTGGATGCCATGTTCAAATACAATGGTTTTTCCTTAATGGCCGAATATGCCAATAGGGATGCAAAAGACCCTTTTGCAAAGAATTCAGATGGCACGTTGACAGGGGATGAGGTTCAAGTAGGTAGTGCCCTCAACCTACAAACAGGGTATTTGTTTCCAAGCAATTGGGAAGTTTCAGGAAGGTATACCCATATTAAATTGGATGAAGTAATCACTGGCAAAAATCCAGAGACCCAATATACTTTGGGATTATCTAAATATATTGCTGGGCATAAATTAAAGGTACAAACTGATCTAAGTTATTTATCTGTTGAGAACGATGTTGATAGTTTAATGTATCGTTTACAATTGGAAGTTCATTTCTAGGTGATTTAAGTCATATTTTTGATCATCTTAACTGTGCAATTTTATATCTTATACCGACCAAACTGAATTATGGATAATATTTACTTTTTAATGATCATAGCCCTAGGTGTTCTGGCTATTGCAGATCTTGTCGTAGGCGTCAGTAATGATGCGGTTAACTTTTTAAATTCGGCGTTGGGATCCAAAGCTATTTCCTTTAAAACCATTATGATAGTTGCCAGTCTGGGCATTGCATGTGGGGCTGTATTTTCCAGTGGTTTAATGGAGGTCGCTCGAAAGGGTATTTTTGTGCCGGGAGAATTTATGTTCAGTGAGATTATGATCATATTCATGGCCGTAATGATCACCGACATTTTATTACTCGATTTTTTCAATACATTGGGTATGCCTACTTCTACAACGGTCTCCATTGTATTTGAATTATTAGGTGCAGCGGTTGCCATGGCCTTGATTAAAATCGGGGCTGCAGGCGATTCCTTTTCAGAATTGGCAACCTACATCAATATTACAAAGGCAACAGAGATTATTCTAGGGATTCTGATTTCGGTCGTTGTCGCGTTCTCGGTAGGGGCCATAGTGCAATACGTATCTCGTATTTTGCTCTCATTTAATTTTGAAAGAAAGGCAAAATGGGTAGGAGCACTATTTGGTGGTTTTGCCTTGGCCGCCATTACCTATTTCATTTTTATAAAAGGGCTAAAGGGCACGGATTATTACACAGAAATAAAGCCCATGATAGAAGGTAAAACAGGAATAATCATTACAGCTAGCTTTATTCTCTGGTCCTTGTTGTCCTATCTGTACGTAACCGTATTCAAAAAGAACATCTATACGCTGATCATCGCGGTAGGTACCTTCGCATTGGCCTTGGCATTCGCGGGCAACGATTTAGTGAACTTTATCGGTGTTCCCATTGCTGCCTACCAATCATATGAGGCCTGGGTTGCCTCGGGTATGCCTGCGACGGAGTTTGCAATGGATGTGCTTGGCAATAAGGTTTCTACCCCTACCATTTTTCTTCTTTTTGCAGGTTTGGTCATGGTATTGACCCTCTGGTTCTCAAGTAAAGCAAAGAAAGTCGTCAAAACCTCCATCGATTTATCTAGCCAAGGAGAGACCCAAGAACGATTTAACCCTAACTTTTTGTCCAGGTACTTGGTGCGATTTACAATGCTTACGACAAAATACACGGCCACTGTGATTCCTGCAGCGATTCAAAATAAAATTGAAAGCCAATTTAAAAAACCTGTCATAGAGCTTCCGAAAGGAAAAACCCACGATTTACCCGCCTTTGATATGGTTCGTGCCGCTGTTAACCTGATGGTCGCCAGTGTATTGATATCCATTGCTACTTCAATGAAACTACCCCTTTCCACAACCTATGTAACTTTCATGGTGGCCATGGGTACTTCTTTGGCCGATAGGGCTTGGGGTAGTGAGAGTGCAGTATACCGAGTCGCTGGGGTACTGAATGTGATTGGCGGATGGTTCTTTACCGCGATTTGTGCATTTATCGCTGCAGGTACGGTTGCCTATTTAATACATCTTGGCGGAGGGGCCATGATAGCAGTCTTACTTTTGTTAGCCGCCCTTTTATTAATACGAAATTATATAAAACACACACAAAAGGCTCGAGAAGTTAAAGCTGAAGATAGCTTGAACAAAGCAGAAAGTAGCTCGATACATGGGGTTATCGAAGAAAGTGCAGACAACATTTCCAAAGCACTCAAAAGAGTGAGTAAAATAAACCAGAACACCATCAACGGTCTGATAAACCAAGATTTGGATGCACTTAAAAAAGCCAAAAATACTGTAGTAAAACTTGAGAATGAAATAGAGGAATTGCAGAACGATATTTTCTACTTCATCAAGGATCTTGATGATTCGTATTTAGGTGCCAGTAAATTTTATATTGATGTAATCGGAAGCATCCAAGATGTGGCACAATCGTCTAGCTTAATTGCCAAAGTAAGCCATAAACATGTGAACAACAACCACAAAGCCCTAAAGAAAAAGCAGGCTGAGGAACTATTGGAAATCAATGAAAAACTGGTACATCTATTCGGTAAAATAAGGGACGTTTTTGATACACGCACCTTCCACGAAATAGTTCCGGATATAATAGAAGAAAAAAAGGCCCTTTTAAGCAGCGTACAGGAATCAATCCAAAGACAGGTCGAACGAACACGCACCGAGGAATCGAGCCCTAAAAACACAACTTTATATTTTAGCATATTGCTGGAGACACAGGATTTGATCAAAGCCAATATGAACATCCTTCATTTGTATTTTGAAGAACATAACAATACTAGAATAGATAAGGAAACAGCTGAATAAGTTATTTGAAATGCACTTCAATGAAGTGCATTTTTTTCTATTTATCGGTCTCCAATAAAGAATCGGTCTCGCCATACAGAAGTTCAGCAACTTCAATGAGCTTCTTGATCATATCATTCACGTTGGAATAATCATTGAATAAGGAGGAGGCCATTTTTGCAGAAATCAAATCTTCCCTTATTAATTTATCTATGGATTTATTGCTTTGCCTAATATTCTCCTTGGCTTCCTTCTTTAATCGATTAAGCTTCTCAGCATAATCCTTGGCATCATCTGTCTTCCTGAAAATATAAATAATCCTTAAAACCTTACCTACTTTTCCCCTAAAGCCGTCATATACATTGGACAAAGGTTTATTTTCAAGATTCATTGATAAGATAAGGTTCTTGTTCAATTGGCCCACAGCCTTCACTATTTCGACCATTTTGCGATTAGCTACCTTGATTTCTGTGATAGCATTGTTCTGTTTATTTGTAAGCTCTAAATTATTTTGCGCGGTGGTAGCATATTTAATGATTTCACCGTAAATAGACTTGACTTTTTTATAATATAGTTCGTCAACATCAACCTGCATATTCTTGGTAGACTTCTTTACAATTTTCTTTATCTTTTGGTCGGACTTAATATCTTCTCTATGAATATTAAGGCCATGCGCCACAATCTCAAAGATTGCATTCTTATAAAGATATTTAGATTCCTCGACCAAAGCGGAAATTACAGTTCCAGGAAATTCGAGAATTGCCTTGTTCAAGAATTTTGGTTCATCAATATCCTTATCGACCCTTTCTTTGAAAAATCTCAATAATACTTTCTCCATTTTTTTAATAAAGGGAATCATCAACAAGACTCCAAGAACATTAAAAATAGTATGGAACAATGCCAGTTTCAAGGTATAGTCAGTCTCGAAAATGCCAACAGCATCGGACAATGTATTGACCAAATTTACCAACGGATAAAGAAGTGCCAAGGCCACGATACCCGT
>JAGLKG010000370.1 GCA_023141835.1 Maribacter sp.
ACCTAAAGTATCTGATATTCAACTAAATAATTACTCATTTTTTTGTAACTTTAGGTGACCCGTTAACTATTAGAACCCTTTAAACTTTGCTTTGCCCTACGTGGCATAAAAAATAATGGATAAGCATTTCAGATCTTGTGACACTCAAGGAATATCTTAACGAATTACAACGCAGGCATGTCGTAAAGGCAGGAGTTGCCTATTTGGTAATCGCTTGGTTGATCGTACAAGTACTATCTGTTCTAACACCGGCATTTGATCTTGGCCAAAGTTTCTTGAAAATCACAGTCATTATTTTGTCTATCGGATTTCCCATATGGCTCATTATTGCATGGATATATGACTTTACCCCACAAGGGATCAAAAAGACGGGAGATACGGTCTTCGATGCCAAAGATTCGGCCAAAAAGAATGTACGTCTAAATCGTGTTATTATAGGTACACTTTCTATAGCGCTTATTTTATTGGTCGTCAATCAAGTCCGCATGAAAGAAACCTATGAGAAACAAGTGATGACGGCCTCAATGTTACCTGATTTCACTTCTTCCATTGCCGTATTGGCCTTTAAAGACATGAGCCCTAACAAAGACCAGGAGTATTTTTCTGATGGTATCAGTGAAGAGATATTGAATCACCTGACCAAATATAAAGATCTGAAGGTAATCAGCCGTACCTCATCCTTTACCTACAAAGGGAAAGATGTCACCATTGCTATGATAGGTGAAGAATTGGATGTCGCCTATGTTCTGGAGGGTAGTATCCGCAAATCTGGCGATACGTATCGTACCACCGTAAAGTTGATTGACACAAAGGATGGTACACAGCTATGGTCAGAAACCTTTGATCGTAAAATTGAGGATGCCCTATTTACACAAGACGAGATTGCCGGTCTTGTGGCAAAACGCTTGAAACTGACCTTGCTCAAGGATAATGTGAGTTTGCGCAAAGTAGATCCCAGAGCCTATGAGATGTACTTGAATGGAAGAGTTAACCTGGCTTTACAGACGCCTCAAGGAATAGATATCGCTGAACAATATTTCTTGAAATCGGTGGAGATAGACCCTCTATTTACTCCAGCTTTTGGGGGATTGTCGGGAATTTGGATAGTCAAAAAACAGCTGAATATGGTGTCTCCGGAGGTAGCCGACCAAAAAATGGAAGAATACCTGGCAAAGGCATTTGCAATTGATAGTACAGATGCAGAGGTCTGGCGTTGGCAGGCAAGCAAATTGGCAAACACTGATTTTAATTGGCAGGCCAGTAATATCGCAATGGAAAAGTGCCTTGAATTTAACCCGAATTTTTCGGAAGCCAGAGCATTTTACGCACATTTTTTAATGATCCAAAATAGATGGGATGAAGCCTGGGAACAAATGAATAGAGCAGTAGAGCTCGATCCTTTTAGTCCTTTAGTACAAAATTTTCGGGGTGTTTTGTTACTCCATCAGGGAAAATATGATGAATTCCTAAGCCTATTTGAACCCTTAAACATTTCAAGACTCGGCAATACGGGTCTTTTTATGTCCTATTCCTTAACAAAACAGTATGATAAAGCCATTGAACATTTGAAAATGACAATTAAAGCAGGTGGACAGGAAGAAATAATTAAAATACTGGAGGAAACATATAAAAGTGATGGTTTTGTGGAAGCTTTGAATGTTACAGCGGACGCTTTGTCGAAAATCAGTGACTCGCAATACCTGTGGTCCGGTAAAATTATGATCCTATACATTTTAGCTGAAAACAGGGAGAAAGTACTGTATTGGTTGGAAAAGATGTATATAAGAAGAAACCCTAATCTACCCTATTATGCCATCATAGGACCCCTCACTAAACCCTACCAGAATGAACCCCGTTATATAGAAATTATGGAGAGAATAAATCTCAGATAGAACAAAGATAAAACGCATCTAAATAATTATTCTGTCATCCTATGTTACGGACAATTTCACCGTGAAAAATAGGAGTGAAAAAAATCATTATCATATCATCGATTTGAAGAGTCCCGTAAAACGCACGTTTTATAGGACTTGGCCATTCTTCTTCATTCCGTTCTGTAAATTGGCCGTTTGAAAGAACAGAATGAAGAAGAAAGATGATGTCTCAAAAAACGTTCGTTTTATGGGATTATTGAAAATATGTTGTTATATCAAAAAATAAAAGAAGTTTTAAATAGTCATAAGATCTATACAGCTGAAGCTTGCCATGTTCTTGAAAGTAATAGGCCTATGAATTCAATTTTAAATAAACTAGAGGCTGCGCATAAAAAGCATTACAGAATATATAGTAGGTTATATAGTTCTTCCTTGTCTGATAGTTATCATACCTTATATTCATAAGGTCAATTAACTTTGACTTTATGAAAAAATCACAATTCTTAAAATTTATTATCTGCATTATCATTTTTACAATGCCATTGACCACAGCATTCGGTCAGCAAGATCTTTCAGCAAAGGGTATTGTTAAGAAGGCAGAGGATAACATGCGCGGTAAAACATCGCAAGCTGACATCACTATCAAAATTATCAGGCCTACTTGGCGTAGGGAAATGAATATGAAAACCTGGTCTAAGGGAGATGATTATTCGTTGATTATGATTACCGCGCCAGCCAAGGAAAAAGGCATCGTGTTTTTAAAGAGAATCAAGGAAGTTTGGAATTGGATACCTTCGATTGAACGTACAATCAAACTTCCGCCTTCAATGATGTCGCAAAGCTGGATGGGCACCGATTTCACCAATGATGATCTTGTAAAGGAGGCTTCTTCTGTAGTGGATTATAATCATAAGCACTTGGGTAACGAAGCAATTAGTGGAAAAGATTGTTACAAAATTGAAATGATACCCAAACCCTCAGCTGCTATAATCTGGGAAAAAGTGATTGTTTGGATAGATACCACTGATTTTTTACAGTTAAAAGCTGAATTCTACGATGAAGATGGTGCATTGGTGAACATTATGAATTCCACTACCATTAAGGAAATAGGCGGTAGAAAAATTACTTCAAAAATTGAAATGTTCCCTGTTGATAAAGAAGGAAACAGTACTGTTATCATTTACAATGATATCATTTTTGATACACCAATCAATGATAATTTCTTCACCACAAGAAATATGAAACAACTAAAATGATGTTATTAAAATTGGCATGGTTAAATATATGGCGTAATAAACGCAGAACATTCATTACCACAACATCTGTGTTTTTTGCTGTTTTATTGGCTGTTACAACACGTTCTATGACTGATGGAGTATATGAAAATATGATTCATAACATTGTTAGTTTTTCCTCAGGATATTTGCAAATTCATCAGAATGGTTATTGGGATGAACAATCAATTGACAATAGCTTCGAAGTAGATGATCAATTGTATCAAGAGCTGCTCAAAAACCCAAAGGTCACTCACATAATGCCTCGGTTGGAAACATTTGCATTGGCCTCCTATTCTGAAAAAACAAAAGGGGTTCTAATTTTGGGAATAGACCCCACTAAGGAAAAGGAAGTCAATAACCTTCACGAAAAAATTATAGAAGGACAATATATTGAAACCGTTAATGATAATGCTGTTGTTTTGGGCGAAGGTCTGGCTTCTCAATTAAAATTAAGGGTAAATGACACTTTGGTCCTTTTGGGCCAAGGCTATCACGCTAGTAGTGCCGCGGCTAAATTCAAAGTAAAAGGTATTATAAAACTAGGCTCACCAGATTTAAATAACAGAGTTATTTATATGCCCATAAAACGGGCTCAATATATGCACGGAGCAGAGAATCGATTAACTGCTATTTCTATAATGTTGGATAAAACCACCAATCTGGAAAAATTGAAAGCTTCAGTGCAAGTAGTACTGGATGCCGAAATGTATGAGGTAATGACCTGGAAAGAAATGTTACCGGAAATGGACCAATTTATTGAGGCGGATAGTACAGGACATTATATAATTATTGGCATACTTTATTTTCTTATATCGTTTGGTTTATTTGGCACATTAATGATGATGATTTTTGAAAGAAAGCATGAACTAGGTATTTTGATAGCGATTGGAATGAAAAAACATTTACTGGCACTAATTCTAATGTTAGAATCCATTATGATTGCGCTCATTGGTTGTTTTGCTGGTATCTTGGGAGGAATGCTGGTCGTAAATTGGTTTGTAAAACACCCCGTTCATTTTACTGGTGAATTAAAGGACATATATGAAAATTATGGTATAGAATCTATCATATACTTTTCAAGCAGTGAAAATATTTTTATTGTTCAGACTTTGATTGTTTTACTGTTATCTATCCTTTTAGCCTTTTACCCCGGTTTTGTGGTGATGAAATTAAGACCTGTTGAAGCTATAAATAGTTAGTTATGTTGTTTCAAATTGCTTGGCGAAATATTTGGCGGAATAAATCCAGGAGTTTGGTTGTTATAAGCTCCATTATCATTGGTGTATGGGCAGGTATTTTTATCCTGTCATTTTCATGGGGCATGTATAAAAACAATATTGATGAAACAGTTTTTAAACAATTGTCACATATCCAAATTCATCATCCAACTTTCATTGAAGAAAATGATTCTAAATTCACAATATCGAATATCGATACTATTGTCGGCCAACTTCAAGCTGATAATAGAATTGCCTCTATAAGCTCTCGCGTTATTTCAACGGGTATGATAAGTTCCCCTACAACAGCAAGTGGCGTAAAAATATATGGAATAGATCCATTATCAGAAGTAAGACAGATTGCTTTGGACGAAAGTGTAAGGGAAGGAGCGTATTTTAATTCAGGCAAGCAAAATGAAATACTTATCGGTGAGAAACTTTCTAAAAAACTTAAGATAAAACTCAAAAGCAAAGTCGTATTGACTTTTACAAACGTCCAATCAGAACTTGTTTCAGGTGCTTTTAGAGTAGGAGGAATATATAGGTCCAAAAACATTTCATTGGACGAAGTAAATGTATATGTACAACAAGACCATTTACGAGAACTATTAGAATTAAAGCCTTCCGAGAGTAATGAAATAGCCATACTGGTTAAAGATGAAGAACTACTGGATGCCGTTAAAAGTTATAGTAGAACTGTAGTTTCAAAGGGGGAAATTGAAGATTGGAAAGAATTGTCTCCTGAATTGGGAATGATAATAGAATCCTTTAACATGTATACCTATATTTTGACCGGTATCATTTTATTGGCATTGACATTTGGAATAATAAATACCATGTTAATGTCGGTTTTAGAGCGTATTAGAGAGCTTGGAATGTTGATGGCCATTGGGTTGAATAAGCGTAAAATATTTCTAATGATTATGCTTGAGACCTTTTATTTGACATTGATTGGCTCGCCCTTAGGACTATTGATCGGTTGGCTCACTGTTATGCTATTAGGAAAAATTGGAATTAATATATCAATGTTTTCGGAAGGACTGGCATCTTACGGTTTTAGTTCAATGATCTATCCAGCCTTGGATAGTCAGAACTATTTTATTATCGCATCCATGTGCTTTTTAACAGCTTTATTATCGGCAATATATCCTGCATATAAAGCATTACAATTAAACCCATCAGAAGCAATCAGAAAAATTTAAAATTATGGCAAAAACCATTATCGACGCACATAATTTGAGTAAAACTTACAACAAAAAAATAGTGCCTGTAAAAGCTGTTCAAAATGTGCATATACATATAGAAGAGGGCGAATTTGTTGCCTTGGTCGGCCCTTCGGGTTCGGGTAAGTCAACCTTGTTGAATATGATCGGTGGTTTGGATGAACCAACATCAGGAACTGTGATCATAGATGGTGTTGAGATTACAAAACTTCCTGAAAATAAATTGATAGATTTCAGATTACACAATATTGGATTTGTATTTCAATCCTTCAATCTAATTCCTGTTCTGACCGCCAAAGAAAATGTAGGTTTTGTACTTCAGCTCCAAAAAATGTCGAAAGAAGAAAGGGAAAAACGTGTTTTGGACCTGTTACATCAAGTAGGCCTTGAAGATAAAATCAACAGTAGACCTGGTGAACTTTCAGGAGGGCAACAGCAACGGGTTGCTGTGGCCAGAGCTTTGGCATCTATACCTAAAATAGTACTTGCCGATGAGCCTACCGCAAATTTGGACTCAAAATCAGCTGGAAATTTATTGGATATAATGGCCAAACTCAACAAGGAAGAAAAAATTACCTTTTTGTTTTCCACCCACGATGTACGGGTAATTAAAAAAGCAAGGAGGGTAATTACACTCGTAGATGGCAAAGTAGATTCCGATGTGCAGCAGATTCCAAAATAAACGTAATGCGCTTATTTTTAAAAATATTGTTTATCGTGTACTTACTATGTGCCCAAACCATAGCAGGTCAAGAAAAGGAGACAAAATTGTTCTTGACAGGCTATATAAAAAACCTTCACGAATTAAGTTTTGTTGATAACTTAGAAGAGCTACAATGGACAACCTTTTTGCACAATAGACTTAATTTCAAATATATTCCTTCAAAAACAATTACAACCAGATTAGAGCTCAGAAACCGTATTTTTTATGGAGACAATATTAAAAATATTCCCGGGTTTTCGAATATTATTTCCCGTGATGATGGTTGGGTTGATCTTTCCTGGAATCCAATAGATAATAATGGTATTGTATTTAATACTACCATAGATCGGGCTTTGGTTAATTACACCAATGGGAATTGGGATATTACTTTGGGTAGGCAACGTGTCAATTGGGGAAGAAATTTAATTTGGAATCCAAACGATATTTTCAATACTTATAATTTTCTTGATTTTGATTACGAAGAACGCCCTGGAAGCGATGCAGTCCGAATCCAGTATTTTTTGGATGGCTTCAGGAAAATGGAATTGGCAGCCAAGAAAGGCAATCGTAAAGATGACCATATAATCGCGCTTATGTATAATTTTAATAAGTGGTCATATGACATTCAATTGCTTTCAGGTATATATCAAAAAGATTGGGTTATTGGAGCAGGTTGGGCGGGCAATCTTAATAATGCCGGGTTTAAAGGGGAGGTTTCCTATTTTTTACCCTATGAAAGTTATATCGACTCCAAAAATGTTGTTAGTGCCTCCATTTCGGTGGATTATGCCTTTAAAAAAGGCGTTTACATCAATGGATCTTTACTATATAACAGTGCTGCCAGCGATTTATCGGGGGGCTTGGAAAATCTAATTTTTGCCAACGTTTCGGCAAAAAATTTAATGCCCTATGAATTTTCCAGTTTTCTTCAGCTGTCAAAAGAGTTTTCACCTATTTTTTCAGGATTAATCAGTACAATCTATTCTCCCACCGAACATTCTGTAATTGCAATCCCAAGTTTTAATTACTCTTTGGCCACGAATTGGGAACTTAACTTTACGGGGCAATCATTTTTTGAATTTGCCGAATATCAGATGCTTGGAAATAGTTTTTTTGTGCGACTACGCTGGAGTTTTTAGTCCATAAAACGGGATTGTAATTACTATTTGTAGCAAACAATCTAAAATGTTGAATTGAAAACTATTGCGTTACTTTTGGAAACAGCCTTAAAACATAAGGTAAGCTGCTTTTGTCTGGTCATTTTATATTGTGGAAATAGACCAGATTTCAAATAAAAGACAATTTAAAATATGGAATCATAAACCTGGCTTTCTAATATTCTAATTGGCTTCCATCCAAAAATTGGGACGAAATGTTCATTAGGAATAAAAAAGTACATTTAAATGACCGATTTATGGACTTCCATTTAACATTCATACTCAACAACATTGATCTTTTCGTTTCGTTTCTATTCCCGAATAAAAATTTTCAAGATTATCGGGGAATCTATAATCTTGTTTTTGTTCAGTCTTGTTTTCATAAATGACTCGCAACACCCTGTCTATTAACAACGCCTTCGGCGGTACTTCATGTTCCTGGCCTTCAGACTGCCATATTCTACAGGTAGTACCTCCCTCACAACCACAAAGACTACCACAGTCGGTGCATTGGCTTTCCATTTGCTCGAATCCAATATCAATGTTATTAACCCTAATTGTAGGTGATTTAGTGAATTTATATTCTGTAGCTTTTTCCCTTGTATCCATCTTCACTCTATTTAATGTAAAATTGTAACCTGCTGTTTGCAAGAGTTCACCAATGCTCTCCAGTGCTACTTCTAATTGTTTCTCAGTTTGTCTGCAACGATTACAGACCTCATTGTCAAGATAAAGAAAGTCGATTTGTACAGATTTCGTATTCATAACTGTCGATTTTTTTATTGTGTTAAACAAAGATGTTACTATTCATTTTTTTGTAAAATGATCGTTATCATTCTGTGAAATGATCTTTGTTATTGTAGGACGGTGTCGCAAAACTTCTAAAACGATTCTATGATGCCGTTCTCGAATGGCTCCTGAATTGCGTATAACAAGCGTATATAGTTACTAC
>JAGLKG010000371.1 GCA_023141835.1 Maribacter sp.
TGGGGCGTACTGGCCGGAATCTCTTGGCAGCTTTCACGGGCTATGGATTATTTGGAAACCCAAAAGTCCGTGGATAAGGACAAAGTGGCCATTGTCGGATTTTCAAAATTGGGGAAATCTACCCTTTGGGCCGGGGCATCGGATACTCGATTTGCCATGGTGCTTTCCCAAAATTCCGGTTGCGCCGGGGCCGCATTATGGAAACGGAAATTTGGGGAAAACCTAAAATACATGGCCCGTTTTCCACACTGGCTTTGCGACAATGCAAAAAAATATATAGGTGTTGAGGAAGATCTTCCCGTAGACCAACATATGTTGCTTGCCTGCATTGCCCCAAGACCTGTTTATGTCGTCAGCGGAATCAACGATATGTGGGCGGACAATATGGGCGAGTATCTTTCGGCCCATTATGCCACACCGGTCTATGAGCTTTTTGGCTTAAAGGGCCAACCTTCCATAGACAGACCACAAGTTAATATTCCTGCTGATGATAGAGCATTGGCCTATCATGTACGCTCCGGGAGCCACGGCTACGAACAAACCGATTGGGACGCCTATATCAAGTTTATGGACTATCATTTTAACAAAAAAATAAGGCCATGAAAAGAAATAAATCGATTGCCCTTTTACTACTGGTCCTAGCCTGTCCTTTGCTCCTTTTAGCGCAAAAAAAGGACGACTCCCCAAAGTTCCTTGAGGCCAACTATGATGAGGAGAAAGTACCTGATTATAAGCTACCCAAATTGTTAACCACTTTCGATGGTCAAAAAATCAAAAACAAGGAAAACTGGGAGAACACAAGGCGTCCTGAATTGTATCGCTTTTTTGAACAGAACCTGTATGGACAGGTTCCCCATACCAAATACCCTATTCAATCTACTTTTGAGGTGATTGAGGTGGATGAAAACCATCTGGAAGGCCTGTGTACCCGAAAAGATATCACCATAACATTGGCCAACAAAAAAGGAAAGTTGCAAATGCGAATGGTCCTGTTTATCCCGAACTATGTTAAAAAACCTGTTCCTGCCATGTATTGGCTCAATTCCAATGACATCGGTAATGGAAGGTTTGACCTTGAAGGCCCCCAAAGCTTTGGAAAAACCAGAAATGGTGCACCATTGAAACAACTCATGCTAAGGGGTATTGCATTGGTGGGTATAGACGCTGGAGATATCGAGCCCACAGATAAAGAAGATGGCACCTTTTTGAATGGAGGTATCGTTGATCTATTTCTAGAGGAAGGCCAAAAAGATCCGGCTTCGAACGAATGGGGATTATTGGCTACCTGGTCCTATGCCCTTTCTCGAGGCATGGATTATCTGATAACCGACCAAGATATCATTGCGGATCAAGTGGCGGTTCTTGGCGTATCCAAATTTGGAAAGGCGGCCATTTGGGCGGTTGCCAGCGACCAACGTTTTGGCATGGTACTTTCCGATCATTCCGGTCATGGAGGTGATGCCCTATGGAAACGACAATACGGTGAAACCTTGGCCAATATGACCCAATGGTTGCCCCGATGGCTTTGTGAAAATTCCCATCAGTATGCCAATACAATTAAAGATCTTCCGGTTGATCAACATATGGCACTGGCCCTTATAGCTCCGCGGCCGTTATACGTGGCAAATTCCATCCACGATCTATGGGCCGATCCAAAAGGACAATATTTGGCAGCTTTTCATGCTTCACCGGCTTACAAATTGTACGGTGAAAAAGTTGCACTGCTCTCCATGAAAGCACCCCCGATTAACAAACCTATTATCAAAAGTGCCATAGGTTATCACATACGTTCTGGTTTTCATGGTATGCGGCTTTATGACTGGGAACAGCATATGAAATTTGTTGAATTCCATTTTATGGAAATTGAACCCCGTTCCGAACATGACATATACTACCCCAATGACGAACTTGTAAAACATTTTCCCAATATGGGAGGTGGAAAATGAAAAGAGACAATCAATTTTACCCTATATTTGTTAGACACGATACGTTTTTAAAAACCTAGTACCATGAAAAGAATATTCCTTACTACTATCCTTCTAATTTGCGCCTTGGGCACTGCCTTTGGCAATTCACCTTTTGATTCTTCCCCGGCTGAAAATGGCTTTTTGGGCATGTGGACCTTGAACATTGAAGGAGGTGGTGTCGGTTG
>JAGLKG010000372.1 GCA_023141835.1 Maribacter sp.
CGATTGGCCAAATAGTATTCGGATATTTCTATATTGTTAATAATCGCTTTGTTGATATCTACATCATTGGCAAAGATTTCCAACCTATTTACATTTCGCTGCGGTGTGATACAAAGCTCCAAGTGTCTTTCATTATCAATGACCGTGTCCTTGGTCACTTCGATTTTGGGAGCTGCAATTTTTTTGACAGGAGCATCTGAAATATAGGTGAATCCTGAGGCATATTTGCTACTTATGGTTTTATCGGTCAATTTTTCTGGGGTCTTTTTGGCGTTTCCGATATATTGGGATGTCCAATCCGAAACCTTATGTTCATAAGTGGCCCATTGGGCTGTATGCTCGTCAGCATCTAAAATGTACAAAAGACTACTTGGTTTTGCATTTTCCTTGGTGAAGCCTGAATTGAAATGAGCCGAAGCCATACATCCGAGAAATAAGATTCCGCCTAAAAATGCCAATCTTTTTTTGTTTTTATAAAATCCGAAAATCGGCAATAAGAGAATAAAGGTCAATGTTGTTAAAAGGGTAGCGGCTACCATCATTTTTAATCCAAGACCTACTGGAAACATTTTTATAAATGGGGCATGGATCCAAAGTGCGGGTAGGGCCAATATGACCAATACATAGGGGTTTGGATTCTTTTGATTAAGGCTTACCATAAATGAAACCAAAAGTGCGTAAACAGGAACTATTAAAAAACTCGCACCTTGCAGATAAACCGAAACTGCTCCACAAACGGCCAACCACAAAAATAAGGGAGCAACCAAAAGATGGGTTGTTTCGATTTTTTTGAATTTGGCATAGGTCCAAAAACATACAGATATAGAAAACAATACGAATGCCGCTATGTAAGTATAGCCATTGTAAGTGAATCCGTGTAAAATATCCTTGTACTCCGGATAAACCCATTTTAGGAATGTCCAGCTATAAAAACCCACTACGCCATTAATGACTAATGCAACGAGCATGGGCACAAAACCCTTTGCTATTTCAGTGATTTTTAACACCTTTTTTTTAAAGCCAATGGCCAAGAGAAGTATAAAAAAGATGATGGCTAGCCCAAACATTGGCCAGATCCATTCAAATGGATATGAGACCAATTTAAAGAAGGGGACATTAAAATAAATCGAGTCATCAAGGCTTTTGAGATTGTTCAAATCCGAATTGGCAAAATGGGTCAGCAATGGCATCAAGTAGCTACCTTGATGTACGAGTGTATTGCGATCCAATCTTTCATAGCTGTCATGCGCAGTATGGTAATCGAAATGATCATCTATAAAGGCAAAATTCAA
This sequence comes from Maribacter sp., assembly GCA_023141835.1. Lineage (GTDB taxonomy): Bacteria > Bacteroidota > Bacteroidia > Flavobacteriales > Flavobacteriaceae > Maribacter_A. The sequence goes on from JAGLKG010000372.1 coordinate 1,293, forward strand.
TCCTTCAATATCCCCGTCTTCCCTAAAAACAGTCAAATCCGTATCATTTGGGAGCATTTTATAAATGCTGTAGACCAATGAATTGGCCACCGGATAATCGGGGTTGGCTTTGGTAAACTCTTCAATAAGCCTTGCATTCCCTCGATTGGTTTCAATCAACATATAACTTGGCCCGCCACTGCCACGAGCTTCGAAATTCAAGACCAAACCTACTTCACTGGCCCAAGGGTGTTGATTTACAAATAGGTTTGCGCCATTTAAACCCAATTCCTCGGCATCGGTAATAAGGATTATAATATCATTTTCAGGTTGCTTTTGTTCGGATAGAAATGCTCGTATACCTTCAAGAATCGTAGCTACGCCACTTCCGGCATCACTTGCACCTAGCGAGGAATGCGGACTACTGTCGTAGTGTGAGAGTAACAACAGGGCCTTACCATTTTCCGACCCTTTTATTCTTGCCAATATGTTCGTGGCCTTACTGAGGTTACCCCAATCACCGGCGGTATAACCTTCTTGAATGGAGGTTTTCAGGCCTAAAGTCTGTAATTGAGAAATGATGTAGGACCTGACCTCTGCATGGCCCTCAAAGCCTACGCCATGGGGTTTTTTTGAAATATTTTCAACATGTGTCAATGCCCTATCTGTCGAAAAAACACTTTCAGACACGTCTATATCACCTTTATAGGAGGGCATAGACGATTTAAAACCCCAATAAATGGCGAGAAGGATTAATATAAGAGTGGTTGTTTTGCTAAATCGTTTCATAAAAATTGCTTGTGCCCTTAAAAGTATAAAATTCTAATGTGCCGTTGCATTACGTCGAGTATTTTATGAAATTCGATTAATTTTTCTATCTTTAGAAATCAAGTTAAAATCAGAGTATATGGGGATTAAGAGTTTTCAAGGGTTCAGAAAGGCGCCAAAAAAGGAATTTGATGCACCTATTTTAGTATCCGATTATATGAGTACCAAATTGGTTACCTTTTCTCCAGAACAGTCTATTCTAGATGTAATGGAACAATTTGCCAAGCATCATATTTCAGGCGGACCTGTATTGGACGATAACGGTTTTTTAGTTGGAATTATCTCAGAGGCCGACTGTATGAAGCAGATTTCTGAAAGCCGCTATTTTAATCAACCCATTTTAGATAAAAGTGTTGAAAAATATATGAGCAAAGGGGTGCAGACAATTCCTCATGATATATCGATCTTTGATGCAGCTGGAATCTTTGACAAGCATAATCGAAGACGATTGCCTGTGATGAAAGACGGACTTCTGGTCGGTCAGATCAGTCGCAAGGATGTTGTGATTGCCGCTCTAAAACTTAGTGGCCAGAACTACAAGTAGGTCTTACTCACGATGTGAATTAACATAAAAAGTCATTAAACTTATTGCCCTACTGAAGATGCCACGCTGAGCGCCCACCTGCTGGACGGGCAGGCAGTCGAAGCAGCGTTGAAGTTTTAGGTGCCTTTTTGAATACTTTCACTCCCGCTTTACTATCATATAATAGTCGTTGTCCAGGGGTAAATACCCTAAATCATAAACAAAAAAGTACGTAGTACCTTTTTTGGTGGTGTACAGATTGGTCACATACTCAAAATCAAAGCCCCTACGCATCAATTGTGTACGGGTTGTTTTTGTTTTGCCCTCTTTTAAGGGAAAACTGTCCAGGACCCGATAATTTTTACGTAGACGATTATTAACGTTACGAATGAGGTTTTTACCGTCTTTGTTTACTTTGTTATTATAGGCATTTCTACAATGGTCTGAGCAGTACTTTTTATCTGCACGGCCCCTTATTTTTTCACCGCACTCAAGACAGGTCCTTTCCATATTAGTCTACCCTTTTGTAATTGAATTTTACTTCTTCGGATGTACCATTTTCATCTCCTACGACTACATACATGTTGATTTCATTGGCACTTATTTTTTCCATGGTCAATCCGTTAAAATAGACACGATTATCTTCGACTTTCACGAGCTTAAAATCTACAGTTTCGTCCTTTTCCTCCCAGCCTTTAAGCGAACCATGAAAATGTTTTAATTGTAAAATCAAAGTCTCCCCTGTTTGCTGAATATGACCTACTTCATAAAACTGAACCTTACCTTCCGAGGCCAATTTAAAAACGAACATCATGGAGTCTCCAAGCGGTGGACTCCATATTTCCTCGGCTATCCCCCCAAATGCCTCTCCTTTCCAATGTCCGGCGATCCAAGAAACAGCTTCCAAGGTTGCTTTAGGAGATTCACCGCCTTCGGTCAAGGACATCGTATTTTGTGCCGAGCTGCTAAGGGTAATGCAAAAAAGAAGTGCAAATAAAAATCGCATAGATATAGTGTTTGATTTCAACAAGATACAAATTATCCGTGTACAAACGACTAGCGACTTTAAGCTATATCTATATTGTATTTTTCAAGCAATCCCCTAATATTTTCCTTGGAAAATTTTGCTTTTTTAAGTCGGTTTTTTTCTGGGTCAATAGTGAAGTTATAGGATGTTTTTAGGTCTGCGTTTTCCAAAATTGAACGTTGGAAAATGGCTTTTTCCAAATCACATTCCTTAAATAGCGCCCCGGTCAAATCAGTCTCTGTGAAATCAACTTCGATTATTTTACAGTCCAAAAACTGAATGTTCTTTAATTTCAATTGGTAAAAAGATGAAAGGTTGAGTGCACAATTCATAAAACTAAAGGATAATAAAAAGGTATTGCAGTCTTCAAATTTTAAGCCTATCAACTTACAATAGGAAAAGGTCACTTCCTTAAATGCAGTACGGGCAATATTAGTATTGCTGAAATTGCAATCAATGAATTCACATTCCATGAAATTCTGATTGTCCAAATACCCATTGGAAAAATCACAGCCTTCAAAAACACAATTTTCATATTCCCTTTTTGGGAGGCGGTTTTTTGTGTAATTGATGCCTTTGAATTCCTGGTCAGCTATAAAAGGTGTATTCATTATATATGGATTAAGATTTCTTGTTATCCCACGAAGGTGGGAATCCATTCTTGACTTTATATGGATTCCGTATCAAGTACAGAATGACAATTTGCTTATTCTTCCATGATTATGGCAGGTAATTCCAGTTCCTTGAACATTGTATTGTAGGCCTGCATCTCTTTATCAAGAATGGCAGCCCTTTCAGTCTCATAGGTATTCCAATCGGCCATTAAATCTTTAAGGCGTTCCTTGGCGCCTTGGGTGACTTTGGGTTCGGCAGCATCCACATAACTTTTGAGTTCCATAAACTCGGCATTGAGTTGGTTGTTGAAATTAATTACATCCTGAAAAGTCTTTTGTTTGGGTTGGATTAAATTTTGCTCCCAGTTGTCAATGCGTTCCATAAGTGATTTTCCTTTTTCCAATAGGCCTTTTGCGGCATCGTTTTCTTCCAACAATTTCGCATAGTTCTCTAGCTGGCTCTTTGCCGAGCGCATGGATGTGACCGATTCATGGATGTTTTTGATAACACCTTCAATCTGATTCAAAATAGACTGTTGTTCTTCATATTCAGCCATAGAACCTTGGACTTTAGCGTTGGGCAGTATTTTCACTTCCGTCTCAGAGGTCAAGCTATCTAAAGTAAGTCGCAATACATAAGTTCCTGGACCAACCTTTGAGCCTTCATAACTGCCATAAACGAATACTTTGTCCACTGCTGGGAGGGTCTCTTTATTAAAGTCCCACGTAAATCTATTGTATCCTTTTTTTGAGGGAAGTACCTGAGGTTTTGACGGACCGCCTGGCCATGATTTGAAATCATTGGGTTTTTTATTGGTAATGGTCCGGATGAGTCTGCCCTTATGCATCACCTCCAGTTTCAACTCCAGACTGTCGGCATTCTTGTCCAAGTAGTAATCGAAAGTAACCCCTGATTTTGGGTTTTGCCCTAAACCGGGAACTGGTTTATCGGAGCTTCCGCCAAAAATTCGATAGGTGTCCTTAGGCTTAAAAATTTTAACTGGTTGTTTTGGGGTTGTTATATTTTGAATGGCGACCACATCATCCAATATCCAAAAAGATCGCCCTGCCGTGGCAACTACGAGGTCATTATCCTGAATGATAAGATCATTGATGGGGACCACAGGTAAATTTAATTGAAAAGGTTGCCAGTTTTGTCCATCATCCAACGAAATGAACAATCCGGTTTCGGTACCAGCATATAATAGGCCCTTACGTTTCTTGTCTTCACGTACCACTCTTACAAAAGTGTGTTCGCCAGTGATACCGTTGACGATTTTAGACCATGTTTTTCCGTAATCTGAAGTCTTAAAAATATAAGGGTTTAAGTCCATCGACTTATATCCCATTAGCACGGCATATGCAGTTGCAGCGTCATGTGGCGAAACCTCAATGCTATTGACAATGGCTTCAGGTAGGTTCGGGGGGGTCACATTTTCCCAGTTTTGACCGCCATCTTTGGTTATATGTATAAGACCGTCATCACTCCCCGCCCATAGTACTCCTTCTTCATAGGGTGACTCTACCAAGTACATGATGGTATTGTAATTCTCTCCACCTGCAGCTTCATTGGTATATGGGCCTGCTCCGGGACCTTGTTTTGATGTGTCGTTTCTAGTAAGATCAGGACTTACAATATCCCAGCTATTTCCACTGTTGGTCGATTTAAAAACCACATTTCCAGCGTGATAAATAGTGCTTCTGTCATGGGGCGAACTTATGATTGGGGCATTCCAGTTAAAACGGAACTTAAAATCTTTTGGGGCATTGCCCAATGCCAATTCTGGGTATTCCTTAATAGATTTTCCTTCTCTAGAGGCACGGACCCACTTTTCAATAATACCTTGGTAACATCCACCAAAAACCACATCGGGATCGTCTGGGTCGAAGGCCAAATAAGCACTTTCGCAGCCAGCAACAGAATACCAGTCTTTCCAATCAATACCTTGGTCGTTGGTTCGACTGGCAATGGCAATGGCCGAATTATCCTGCTGTCCGCCATACACATTATAGGGAACTAAATTGTCCGTAATTACGCGATAAAATTGTGATGTAGGCTGGGACTGTTGGGAACTCCAACTTTTACCACCGTTATTGGAGACATTGGCACCCCCATCATTGGAATTTATCATTTTGGAATTATCATTGGGATTGATCCACAGGTCATGATTGTCTCCATGTGGAGTTGGGAGTGGTTTGAAGGTTTTTCCACCATCAATGGACTTGGTGACAGGAGCATTCAATACGTATACCAAATTTTCATCCTGGGGGTCGGCGAAAATTTCCATATAGTACCATGAACGGGCAATATTGATACGGTCCTTATTGATTTGTGTCCATTTTTTACCCGCATCATCAGAGCGATAAACACCGCCTTTGTCTCCTTCGGCTTCAATAACGGCAAATACCAATTCAGGATTCGCCCTAGAAACCGAGATGCCTGATTTTCCAAGTTCTTTGGGAAGACCTTCATTCATTTTTTTCCAGGTAGACCCACCGTCGACAGATTTATACAGCCCTGAACTTTTGCCTCCAGATTCCATGGTCCATGGGTAACGTTGGTGTTCCCACATGGCCGCATATAAAATCAAAGGGTTTTTCATATCCATGGATAGGGACGAAGCTCCGGTCTTAAGATCTACAAATAAAACCTTTTCCCAATTAGAGCCTCCATCGGTGGATCTATAAACACCCCGTTCCGAAGTTGGACCATATTGCGCTCCCTGAGCGGCCACAAAAATGATATCAGGGTTTGTCGGATGTATGATGACATCAGAAATATGTCGGGTTTTGTCCAGACCCATATGTTTCCAAGTTTTACCACCATCAGTTGATTTATATACACCATCGCCCATTGAGGTCATAACGCCCCGAGCGGCATGCTCGCCCATGCCTACAACAACAATATTAGGATTACTCTCAGATACAGCAATATCCCCAACGGTCCCTGTTTTAAAAAATCCATCAGAGATATTCTTCCAAGTGATACCATCATCTACCGTTTTCCAAACACCACCTCCTGTATTCCCCATATAATAGGTCATAGGTTGGCCAACAACGCCGCTTGATGCCACACTGCGTCCTCCTCGAAATGGACCTATATTTCGCCATTTAAGGCCATGGAATATCGAGTCTTGTACTGTGATTACCGGGGTGTTCGTTTTCTTTTTTCGTCTTTGGGAGTGCAATGTCAAAGGGAACACCAATACGATGATCAGAAGAAATTTCAAGGATTTCATGCGGTTGGTTTTTAGTTAATGAAAGATACTAAACCTATCCCTAAATTAATAAGAAAAATGGTGGAATTGTACAGGGTATAATTACAGATTTAAAGAATGTTTTTTCTCAATCTTGGAACCTCAATCCCCGCTGTAAGCGACTCATCATTTTAGCAATCCGATTGACTTGGGTATCTTCAGTTTTGGCCTTGTAAATCCAATCCAAATAGGTTTTTTGTTCACCTTCGGTAAAGGATATAAAAGTGTCATATATGTTATTGGGCTCATTTTTAAAGCAGTCTATGATTTCCCCGGGAATTTGAAGTTTGGATTCATCGGAATAGAGAATAACATGCACATAGTCACCTGCTTCTTTCTTGATTTTCTTCTGGATTTCCGATTTTACGGGGAGGAATAATTTCCCATTTCCCATTGGCATTAGCTTGTATTGTTTTAACTGAAAATCGTCAATAGTTCCACGTACTTTGACCCAACCAAACGGATTGTTTTTGTTTTGGGCAATTTCAGGAATAGCGGCATAGGTCCACCCTCCCTTGCCTGAAAATTTTCGCAAAAGATATTCCCCACTTACCAGTGGTTTCCTAGGTTTCATATAAGATTAAATGGCTTTCTATCCGTTTATTCCCTGCTAGATTAGTCTAATATGGGTTTTAGAATAAGGTTCCGATAGGAAACATTTCCATGGTCCCCTTGAAGGTATATGGGCCCTGCGGCAAAAACATCCGAGATAATGGCACCACCTGTAGGGCCATAGGCTGGTTGATTGTCAATGATGGTCTTTCCATTCAAAGCTACCGTTACATGACGTTTACACAAGGTAATGTCCAAAGATTGCCAAGAACCTGCTGGTTTCTCAGCGGCAACACTTGGCGTAATGCGGCTGTAAAGCGCTCCCATATTGTGGGGATCCAAATCCTTTCCATAGGAATCGAAGACTTGTATTTCATACATGCCTTTAAGGTAAACTCCACTATTGTTCCCTTTGGGAACATTGACCTCCAGTGATAGATTAAAATCTTTAAACTCCTGCTCGGTGCGGAGATTGCCATAGCTTAAATGTTCTCCGTCTTTAGGTTGAACGGGATCGTTTGCCAATTCTCCGTCAACTGCTTTAAATCCATTTGCTTTTTCTGGGTCGATCAGTTTCCAACCTTTTAGATTTTTTCCATTGAAAAGTTTAATGGGCTTACCGTATTTGATTTTGGATAAATCAGGTGCCGAGGGGACATCTGGAAGACGTTTGCCTGTAAAGGTCATTGAATTTTCTCCCGTTCCTGTCCAATTAGGGCCGCTCATCGTACCTTCAATGTTATCTCCAGTTTTTTTAACCCGTAAAGTGAAGGTGAGCGTATGTTTACGTTCTTTACCGTCTTCACCTTTATGTTTGGTTCTTTCTGCAGTACGCGTGACCACTAAATTTTCTTCATCCACCAAATAAACATGTGCCACTGGAACTACACTTCCCCCAATCCATAAGAGGTTGGCATCCAGGAACCCCTGTTTTTCATGAACTTCCAACCAACCGACACCACCTCCTTCAATGT
>JAGLKG010000373.1 GCA_023141835.1 Maribacter sp.
TATAACAGAGCGTTTAAGCTTGACCAGTGATGAAGCCCAAGCTTTTTGGCCCATTTATAATGCTCACGAGAAAAAAATGGACTCTTTTAGAGGAAAGGAACGTGCCCAGATTTACAGCAAAATAAAGGATATGGAATCACTTTCCAATACTGAGGTTGAAAACATGTTACAGGATTTAATAACTCTGGAAAAGGAAAAACAGCTGGTTCGCGAGCAGTTCCTAAAAGATATTCAAAAAGCTATTTCAGCAAAAAAGACTTTTTTACTGCTAAGGGCCGAATACGGTTTCAAAAGGCGTCTACTTCAACAATACAGACAAAAACATGACAGCGGACCTAGGTAATAAACTTTTCGACAAAATACATAAAAGGGAGCTAATTAGCTCCCTTTTCCATTAATCCTTAGTCTAAAGATCAAGTCAAAAAGATATAACTGGCCCAGCAACCGTATGAGGGTCAATAAAAATTGAATTATGAAAAGCTTTAAATTGGTAATGATTGCAATGGTGTTTTTAGGGACATTGGTCTCCGTAAATGCCCAAAGAAAAGTGGTTAAAATTTATCCTAAACATGGTGCAGTGGTAACAAAAGTCCATACGCCTAATATAGTAGTACATAAAAGTGTAAAGTTCCATTTCTCAAAAGGTGTATGGTATAAGCCCCGAGGAAGAAAATATGTGGTCTGTGCCGCCCCCTTAGGCATAACGCTTAGACATTTACCTAGAGGTTACAAGGTTGTACGTCTAAACGGACAAAAAATGTACAAATACAAGGGTATTTGGTATCAAAAAAAAGGAAAAGGCTATATAGTAGTTAACGTATAGTTTAGGTTGGTGATTTGTTTGATCAAGGGAGTCCTATGGGCTCCATTCTTATTTAAAAATCAATTTGGAAATTCTGTTTTTACCCGCTGCATAGGCAATGGAGTCATTGAAGAACCGTAAGGTATAAAAGGACTCATCCGACAATTTTGACCAATTTTTTCCTGAATCATTGGAATAGGAAATGCCTGTAAATCCTAAAGCCACCAAGCCATTTCCATTGGTATTCGGTACAAACTGTATGCAGCTCTTGTAATTGGGCTCTTGTCCATCCGCAATTAAATTCCATGTTCTACCTCCATCCTTGGTAATGGCCTTATTTGAAATGGAATTTTCTGGCTTCGTATAATCTCCCCCTATGGCAATTCCCAAATTTTCATCGTAAAAGTCAATCGAGTAGATACCTTGGGTCGGTTCATCTTTAATAATTGGTGTCTTAAATAACTCCCATGTCTTCCCTTTATCGGGAGAATAATAGATACTACCACTTGTTGTACCTATCCAAGCCTTGTCTCCAATGGTCTTGATATTGGTATTGCTGGCTGCAAAAGCACCTTCTCCCTCGGTCCCTTGAGGTAATTGGGAACACGGAATTTTATACCATGTGTTTCCACCATCCCTGGTAATGATAATCGAAATACAACCATTGACAGTGTCGCCCATGGCAATTCCTTCTTGATCGTTCCAGAAAGTCATGGCATCATAGAAAACGGTTGATCCCTCTTCCATGTAAACCAATTCCATCTTTCCATAGTCCCCAGTTTTATATAACAAAGCCGGACTCGCAACCGACAGCATGAAAAAATCTGATGATGTATGGGCAACAGCCCTGAATTCAGGTAAAATAGAATCCTGTTTTTGCGCGTTGATCCTTACTTTACCATTATTCAAATCAATAGTTCCAAAAGCCCCTTTATTCGCCGCAAATGCAAGACTATTTCCCATAATCTCAATAGCACGAATACTAAGTGAATCTGTATAGAGCGTTTCTATTTGGACCGAAGTATAGGGGGCATGTCCTTTCTTTTTTACACAGCTTAACATCAAAAGAAAAGTTGCCAGGATAACGAAATAGCGCATGTATATAAATTTTGTCAAATGTAAAAGGAATGATTTCTAAAACAATATCTTTGCTCCCTTATTTTTAGGATGCAGTCAATAAAAATGTATAGATGAAACTACATAGGAATCTGGTGTTTGCCATTGTTGATGCTTTGGGGCTTATTTTTAACGAAGGGGAATATGCAGACAAAGTTGTCCAAAAAGTGTTGAAACGCGATAAACGCTGGGGTTCACGAGATAGAGGGTTTATTGCCGAAACCACCTATGATATAGTTCGCTGGAAACGCCTATATGGTGAAATAGCCGAAGTTAAAGGCCCTTACAGCCGCGCCAACCTTTTTAGAATGTTTACGGTATGGGCTGTACTGCGAGGTATTGATCTACCTGATTGGAAACAGTTGGAACCCGTTCCCTCACGGAGAATAAAGGGCAAGTTTGATGAGCTTTCAAAAATTAGAAAATATAAGGAGTCATTGCCTGATTGGTTGGATGAATTGGGTGTTAAGGCCTTGGGGGAAAAGTTATGGACCAATGAAATTAGTGCATTGAACAAACAGGCCGAGGTGGTCTTAAGAGTAAATAGCTTAAAAACAACCAAGGAAAAATTGCGAAAATCCTTGCTCGATGATGGTATTGTCGCCGAATCTATTAAGGGACACCCCAGTGCACTTAAACTCAGTGAACGTGCCAACGTCTTTGTGACCAAATCTTTTAAAGATGGTTTTTTTGAGGTACAAGATGCCTCTTCACAGTTGGTTTCGGAATTTTTGGAAGTTAAACCGGGACAACGGGTTGTAGATACCTGCGCCGGTGCTGGCGGTAAAACACTGCATCTTGCTGCCCTTATGCAAAATAAAGGGCAATTGATCGCTTTGGACATTTATGAAAACAAGCTCAAAGAATTGAAACGAAGGGCACGCAGAAATGGGGCCCACAATATAGAACCTAGAACAATTGACTCCACCAAGGTTATAAAAAAACTGTACAATAGTGCCGATAGGGTACTTATTGATGCACCCTGCACAGGCTTGGGCGTACTTCGAAGAAATCCCGATGCCAAATGGAAATTGCAGCCCGAATTCCTGAGAAAAATAACCAAAACCCAGCAAGAGATTCTTAGAAGCTATAGTAAAATGGTTAAATCCGGGGGCAAAATGGTGTATGCCACATGTTCAATCCTACCCCAAGAAAACATCGATCAGGTAACATCTTTTTTAGCATCGGAAGAAGGCATGGGTTTCAAGCTTGAAAAGGAAAAGAAAATCTATGCGTCGAAAAGTGGATTTGACGGCTTCTATATGGCTTTACTGAATAAAGATTAGCATTATTAGACCTGTCAGGTTTAAAAACCTGACAGGTCTTGTTAACGTATCTCACAGAGCCCAAATCTTCCAGCTTGTATTTTCAGGCCGTATTCAGACTAATATGAACTAATTGTACAATAGTGTTTCCCTCCAAAAAGGTGCATTAAAAAATGTGCATATCATGTTAACTATTCTATATACATCATAGTTTAAAAAAATGTAAATTTGTGCTTTCTTAAACATAACAATTAACAGGATACATGATTCATTTTTTCGGGGATGCCACCAACAAGGTTTTTGCAGTTCAAACTGAACAAGAACTTTCTCAGGATGATACGAACAAACTTATATGGTTGTTTGGCAACCAACAAAAAATAAACACGGCGTCACTAGACGCCTTTTTTATTGGCCCAAGAGCTACCATGATAACCCCATGGAGTACAAATGCTACTGAAATCACCCAAAACATGGGTGTTCAGGGTATTATCCGAATTGAAGAGTTCAAATGTGTAGATTCAAACTTCGCAGATTTCGACCCCATGCTCTCTCAGAAATTCAATGGGTTAAGACAGGAAATGTTTACGATTGATGTTATCCCTGAATCCATTTTGGAGATAGATGATATTGAAGCCTACAACCTACAGGAAGGCCTGGCATTGAATAGTGAGGAGGTTGATTATTTGGATAATCTTTCCCGAAAAATTGGGCGCAAACTAACCGATTCGGAAGTGTTTGGTTTCAGTCAAGTAAACTCAGAGCATTGCCGCCATAAAATATTCAACGGTACATTTAGGATCGATGGTGTGGAAATGCCATCATCACTCTTCAAACTCATCAAAAAAACATCTCAAGAAAATCCAAATGACATAGTTTCGGCATATACCGACAATGTTGCTTTTGTTAAAGGCCCCAAAGTTGTGCAGTTTGCTCCAAAAAGTGCTGATAAACCTGATTTTTATGAGGAGAAATCGTTTGAATCGGTAATATCCTTAAAAGCGGAAACTCATAATTTCCCGACCACTGTTGAACCCTTCAATGGAGCGGCGACTGGTTCTGGTGGTGAAATTAGGGATCGTTTAGCAGGTGGCAAAGGGTCCTTACCCCTGGCCGGAACGGCTGTTTATATGACCTCATATTCAAGGTTGGAAGAAAATAGACCTTGGGAAAAAGAAATGCCAGAACGTGAATGGCTGTACCAAACCCCAATGGATATCCTTATTAAGGCATCGAACGGTGCATCTGATTTTGGGAATAAATTTGGTCAACCTTTGATTGTGGGATCTGTTCTTACATTCGAACATACAGAAGACCCTTCAGCATCACCGGACAGGACTGTACGGCGTTTAGGATTTGATAAGGTCATCATGCAAGCTGGAGGCATAGGTTATGGTAAAGAAGAGCAGGCCATAAAGGATATCCCTAACAAAGGGGACAAGATTGTAATCCTTGGTGGAGATAATTATCGCATTGGCATGGGAGGGGCAGCCGTATCAAGTGCTGATACAGGCGAATTCAGTTCCTCAATAGAACTAAATGCCGTACAACGTTCAAATCCTGAAATGCAAAAAAGGGCGGCCAACGCAGTTCGTGGAATGGTTGAAAGTGCGGAAAATGCCATTGTATCCATACATGACCATGGCGCCGGCGGACACCTTAATTGTTTGTCGGAATTGGTGGAAGAGACAGGCGGTAAAATAGACCTGGATAAATTACCCATTGGTGACCCTACTTTATCGGCCAAAGAAATTATCGGGAATGAATCCCAAGAGCGTATGGGATTGGTCATCGGCCCAAAAAATGTTGAATTACTCCATAGGATTGCTGATCGTGAGCGGTCACCCATGTATGAAGTCGGTGATGTAACCGGAGATCATAAATTTACGTTTGAATCAAGTTCCAATGGGGACAAACCGATGGACTTGCACCTGGAGGATATGTTCGGGAGTTCACCGAAAACCATAATGACGGACAACTCAGTCTCAAGAAATTATGCTAATCCTGAATATTCCCTTGAACATTTTCAGGATTATTTAGACCAAGTACTTCAATTAGAGGCGGTAGCCTGTAAAGATTGGCTGACCAATAAAGTAGATCGCTGTGTTGGTGGTCGTGTAGCCAAACAACAATGTGTTGGCCCACTACAATTGCCGTTGAACAACTGTGGTGTAATGGCATTGGATTTTAAAGGGAAAGAAGGAATTGCAACTTCAATAGGGCATTCCCCTATTTCAGGTCTTATTGACCCTGTTGCAGGAAGTAAAAACAGTATTGCGGAATCTTTGACCAATATCATTTGGGCACCGTTAAAAGATGGATTGAAATCTGTTTCCCTTTCCGCTAACTGGATGTGGCCTTGTAGGAATGAGGGTGAAGATGCGCGACTATACAAAGCTGTAAAGGCTATTTCTGATTTCTCAATTGAATTGGGCATCAATGTGCCCACGGGAAAGGATTCTCTTTCCATGAAACAAAAATATAAGGATGGGGATGTCATTTCTCCTGGAACAGTCATAATTTCAGCTGCAGGGAACTGTAATGATATCACTAAAGTCGTTGAACCAGTTCTCCAGAAGGATGGTGGAGCCATTTATTATATAAATCTATCAAAAGACAATTATAAATTGGGAGGTTCTTCATTTGCCCAAGTAATGAACAAAATAGGCAATGAGGCACCGACGATAAATGATTCGGCTTATGTGAAGACCGTATTCAACACCATACAACAGGCTATCCGAAATGGTCAAATCCTTGCTGGTCATGATGTGGCTTCCGGTGGATTGATTACCACTTTGCTGGAAATGTGTTTTAGCGATATTGATTTAGGCGCAGAATTAGACCTCTCTCTTTTAGGCGAAAAGGACAGTATCAAACTTTTATTCGCTGAAAATTCCGGAATTGTTTTCCAAGTAAAAGATGATGCTATCATCGATACTTTAAATAATGTCAATATCGATGTCAAAAAGATTGGTGAAGTTATTGGCGAATCCAGATTAATCGTTAAGAATAACGGTATGGAATTAGGCTTGAATATTTCCACGCTCAGGGATACTTGGTTCAAAACTTCATACATGCTGGATAAAAAGCAAACTGCCAGCAATCTTGCTGAAGGCAGGTTCAATAATTACAAGAACCAACCTTTGCAATATGTTTTCCCTCCTCTTTTTGATGGGAAACTAAAATCTGTCACTTCGAGTGCAGTCGATAAGCCAAAAGCTGCAATCCTTAGAGAAAAGGGAAGCAATTCAGAACGTGAAATGGCCAATGCCATGTATTTGGCAGGTTTCGATGTTAAGGATGTTCATATGACAGATTTAATCTCGGGTCGAGAGACCTTGGAAGATATTCAGTTCATTGGTGCGGTTGGCGGGTTTTCCAACTCAGATGTGTTGGGTAGTGCCAAAGGTTGGGCCGGGGCATTCAAATACAATGAAAAGGCCAATACGGCGCTAAAAAAATTCTTTGCCCGTCCTGATACCTTGTCAGTAGGCATTTGTAACGGTTGTCAATTGTTCATGGAATTGGACTTGATAAATCCCGAGCATGAAACCCATGGTAGATTAACCTACAATGATTCGAATAAACACGAGAGCAATTTTACGTCGGTTAAGATACAAGAGAACAATTCGGTAATGCTTTCCTCAATGGCAGGCACAACTTTAGGAGTATGGATTTCCCATGGTGAAGGTAAATTCAGTCTACCACATTCAGAGGATCAATATGACATCGTTGCCAAGTACGGTTATGCTGAATATCCTGCAAATCCTAATGGCAGTAATTTCAATACGGCCATGCTATGTGATAAGACAGGACGTCATTTGGTAACCATGCCACATATAGAACGTTCTATTTTCCCATGGAACTGGGCGCATTACCCGGCTAATACCGATGATAAAGTATCACCTTGGTTAGAGGCATTTGTAAACGCAAGGAAGTGGGTGGAAACCCATAAAGAATAATCGCTTTTAACCGTGTTAGTCGAATGTTAGGCCAAAAAGTTCAAATTTCATAATTACAATTTAAAATTACTATGCGACAATTATATTTTGTTTTGATTTTGGCACTGGTTGCCGGTAGCTGTACTGAAAAAAACAGGACTTTTTCACCTTCTGAAGTTTCCATAGTTCCAAATCCCGTAGAACTTATTTTATCCAAAGAGTCGTTCGCCTTTAAAAATGGTCAAACTATTTCCATTGAAAATGATGAACAAACGTCAGTAGGGGAATACCTAGTGAAAGCACTTCATAATACTGCCGGAATTGACCTCAAGACAATAGATTTGGACCCTCAGGCTTCAATAGTGTTTACCAAGGCTAAAGATTTACAGCCTGAAGCCTATGAATTAAGCATAAGCCCACAGCAAATTGTAATTAAAGCAAATACTGCTACTGGATATTTTTATGGGGTACAATCCATACTCCAATTATTGACTGAAGACAATACGACTGCTACTTCGAAAACCAAATGGCTCGTACCTTCTGTTGCTATTAAAGATAACCCAAAGTTCGGATGGAGGGCTTATATGCTGGATGAAGGACGATATTTTCAAGGTGAGGAATTCGTGAAATTGATACTGGATCAAATGGCCCTTTTAAAAATGAACGTTTTTCATTGGCATTTGACGGAAGATGGAGGATGGCGTATTGAAATCAAGAAATATCCCAAATTAACCGAAATCGGGTCCCATAGGTCAGATAGTGAGATCGGAACTTGGAAAAGCGGTAAGCTTATGGGCAAACCCCATGGTGGTTTTTACACTCAAGAACAGATAAAGAATATAGTTGCCTATGCGGCCGAGAGACATATTACCATAGTTCCCGAATTTGAGATGCCTGGGCATGCCAGTGCAGCCATTGCCTCCTATACTTGGCTGGGCACAGCCGGAAAGGATATTGAAGTACCGATTGTTTTTGGAAGACATTACGATAATTATGATGTTACCAAACCAGAAGTTCTCCAATTCACAAAGGATGTACTTACTGAACTGTTCGAATTATTTCCGTCCAAAGTAATACACATTGGTGGTGACGAAGTCGGATATAAAGTTTGGGAAGAATCCAAACATGTTCAAAAATATATGAAAGCCAACGGCATAAATACTCCGGCCGATCTCCAAATTGGTTTTATCAACGATATTTCAAAATTTATAGAACAGAATGGAAGGCGAATGATGGGTTGGAATGAAATTATGGGGAAAAATATCCATCAAGGATTCGAAGAGAAAAAAGACGATAAGGAAGCCGAAACCGAATTGGCCAAAAACGTAGTTGTCCATTTTTGGAAGGGTAGTTTGGAATTGGCAACTGAAGCCGCCAAAAAAGGTTATGGTATCGTAAATTCCCTCCATAGTGAAACCTATTTAGATTATTCCTATAAGGATATTGACCTGGAAAGGGCATATAACTTTAATCCTATTCCTGAAGGATTAGACGAAGAATATCACAAAAACATATACGGTTTGGGTTGCCAAATGTGGACAGAGTGGACACCAACCATCGATGATGTCACCTACCAAACTTTTCCACGGATTGCAGCCTATGCGGAAGTAGGTTGGACTGCTCCGGAAAATAAGGACTTCAACACCTTTAAAAATGCGCTGCAAAAACTACAAATTCATTGGGATACATTGGGCATATTCTATGCCAAGGCCACAGACGATCCTGTAAACTGATACGAAACAAGGTTTGCTGCATAAAATGAATGATTAAATTTCTTCAGTATCCTGATTTTTTGGGATACACACCTAAAAACCCTCTACAATTATTAGGTGATTTATTCATCTCATTTTAGAATTCCGTCTGGTTTTCCTATTTTGCAATAACTTATCAGAAACTAAGTATGCAAGAAATTACCCGATTATTTGACTTTCCGTATTATCAATTAAAAAAATACAATCTAGAAAAATCACTGATCAGCAAGGTCAATGGTAAGTGGATCGCTGCATCTACCCAGGAATACATTGATAAGGCCAATGCCATAAGTCGGGGACTACTACGAATGGGTGTAGCCAAGAATGATAAGATAGCCGTTATTTCCATGACAAATAGAACAGAATGGAATATAGTGGATATTGGTATTTTACAGGTTGGCGCTCAAAATGTGCCTATCTACCCTACAATTTCGCAACAAGATTATGAATATGTCTTAAAACATAGCGAGTCTAAATATTGTTTTGTTTCATGCACCGAAGTTCTTGATAAAATCAATGAAATAAAAAACAATGTTCCATCCTTGAAAGGGGTATTTTCTTTTGACGAAATTGACAATTGCCGAAATTGGAACGAGGTCCTAAAATTGGGTGCGGACAAGGCCAATCAAGCAGAAGTTGAAGAAAGAAAGGAGAATGTTACGTCAGATGATTTGGCAACACTAATATATACCTCGGGAACCACGGGTCGACCCAAAGGAGTAATGCTTTCACATAATAACGTGGTCAGCAATGTCATTGATAGCGAAAAAAGGGTGCCCTTACGTAAAGGTGAATCAAAGGCATTGAGTTTTCTTCCTGTTTGCCACATTTTTGAGCGTATGATACTTTACCTATACCAATATTGCGGTATTGAGATCTATTTTGCCGAGTCTTTGGAAAAAATGACGGACAACCTGAAGGAAGTAAGGCCCAATGTAATGACTGCGGTGCCTAGACTGTATGAAAAGGTGTATGATAAAATCGTTGCCAAAGGCAGTGAGCTTAAAGGTATTAAGAAAGCGCTATTCTTCTGGGCCATTGATTTAGGTTTAAAATATGAGCCCTATGGTGCCAATGGCTGGTGGTATGAGCAAAAACTAAAACTTGCCCGCAAGCTTATTTTCAGCAAATGGCAAGAAGCTTTGGGAGGTAATTTAGAACTCATGGTTTCGGGAAGTGCCGCCTTACAACCTAGATTGACTCGCATTTTTTCGGCAGCCGGAATGCCCATTATGGAGGGTTACGGGTTAACAGAGACTTCGCCTGTAATAGCTGTCAATTGTAAACATAATGCAGGGTTTAGGGTAGGTACTGTTGGTAGGATCATAGAGAATGTAGAAGTGAAAATTGCCAAGGATGGCGAGATCTTGGCCAAAGGCCCTAACATTATGCAAGGGTATTACAAAGACCCAGAGAAGACCTCGGAAGTAATGACAGGGGACTTTTTTCATACCGGTGATATAGGTGAGATTGATTCTGACGGTTTTTTAAAAATTACAGACCGCAAAAAAGAAATGTTCAAAACCTCGGGTGGCAAGTATGTTGCTCCTGCATTGATAGAAAACCAATTAAAGCAGTCACGCTTTATAGAGCAGATAATGGTCGTAGGAGAAGGAGAGAAAATGCCAGCAGCATTGATCCAGCCTGACTTTGAGTTTCTAAAAGAGTGGGGTAAAAGACATGATTTGGATTTTGACAATATGTCAAATGTCGTTTCCAATGAAAAAGTAATGGCCCGGTATCAGGAAGAAGTGGATCATGCCAATGCCCATTTTGCCAAATGGGAAAAAGTGAAACAATTTAGATTAACATCTGATACATGGACCATAGATGGTGGCCACTTAACCCCCACCATGAAACTTAAAAGAAAGGTTATCAAAGAAATATACCTGGACTTGTACAATGATATCTACAAACACTAGGTAATAATCCTTGGTAATGAACACTTTGTTCCCCCTTCATATTTGCAATACATTAGTATTGATTCTCCGGTCATAAACATATCCCGGTACAAGAGGCACATTACACTTCTTTGCCATCTATCATCCAATGTTCTGCTAAAACTAATGCCCTCACATTTTTTTATATTTATTATGCATGCATAATATATTTTTATATCTTTGGGAACCAATATGTTCGCATGAAAGAAATCACCATAGATTATGTACTTAGAGCCACTTGGCAAGCCGTAGCTAGAATGTACAATGAAGAAGCTAAAGGTTTTGGCTCTACCATGGCTGTGGGATTTACCCTACTAAGTATCGACCCTAAGATAGGAACGCCCTCGACTGCTTTGGGACCTAAAATGGGTATGGAGGCCACAAGCCTATCCAGGATTTTAAAAAGTATGGAAGAAAAAGGGTTAATAGAACGCAAACCCAATCCCGATGACGGTAGAGGTGTTCTTATTCATCTTACCGATTTTGGCCTAGAAAAGAGAATGGATTCCAAGGATGCAGTGCTTAATTTCAATGATACCGTTAGGGCGAACGTGACCCAAGAAAAGCTGGATTGCTTTTTTGAAGTAATGGAAACCATTAATACACTTATAGCCAAGAAAAGTATATTCACTAAAGATTCAACAACTAATTAATACCGCCTAAATTTAGATGAACAAGCACATTAAAAAAGTAGCAGTAGTTGGCTCAGGAATCATGGGCAGTGGTATCGCATGCCATTTCGCCAATATTGGGGTCGAGGTTTTACTGCTTGATATTGTTCCAAGGGAACTTGATGAAAAAGAAAAGTCCAAAGGCTTAACATTAAATGATAAAGCGGTTCGCAATCGCCTTGTCAATAATTCACTGGTA
Organism: Maribacter sp.; assembly: GCA_023141835.1. GTDB lineage: Bacteria > Bacteroidota > Bacteroidia > Flavobacteriales > Flavobacteriaceae > Maribacter_A. The sequence continues at coordinate 11,683 of JAGLKG010000373.1, forward strand.
GCCGCATTAAAGTCGAAACCATCACCCATTTACCATCAAAAATTCGCTCAGCGTATATCCACTGGGAATCTTGAAGATGATATTTCAAAAGTTTCTGAGGTAGATTGGATTATTGAAGTAGTGGTCGAACGACTCGATATCAAAAGAACGGTATTCGAGAACATTGAAAAATATAGAACACCAGGAACACTTATCACATCAAACACATCGGGCATCCCGATTAAATTTATGTCCGACGGGCGAAGTGATGATTTTCAGAGACATTTCTGTGGCACCCACTTCTTTAACCCAGCAAGGTATTTAAAATTGTTCGAAATAATTCCTGGACCAAAAACCGATCCCGAAGTCCTTGATTTTCTAAACGGATATGGCGAACAGTTCTTAGGCAAAACTTCGGTAATAGCCAAAGACACCCCGGCGTTTATTGGAAATCGTATCGGAATTTTCAGTATTCAAAGCCTGTTTCATATGGTTAAGGAACTTGGAATGACGATCGAAGAGGTAGACAAGTTAAGCGGTCCCGTAATTGGCAGGCCAAAGTCAGCAACCTTTAGAACTGTAGATGTTGTTGGACTAGACACTTTAGTGCATGTTGCCAACGGCCTGTACGAGAATTGTTCGGATGATGAAAAGCATGATCTTTTTAAATTACCTGATTTTATCTCTACAATGATGGAGAACAAATGGTTGGGAAGTAAAACCGGACAGGGGTTTTATAAAAAAATAAAAGGAAAAGGAGGTAAAAGTGAAATCTTGACTTTGGATTTGGATACGATGGACTATCGATCAAAAAAAAATGCCAAATTCGCAACCCTCGAATTAACTAAGACCATTGACAAAGTAGTTGACAGGTTTAAGGTCCTTGTCGGCGGGAAGGATAAGGCAGGGGAGTTCTATAGAAAGAGTTTCGCTGCCTTATTTGCTTATGTATCTAACAGAATCCCTGAAATAACCGATGAATTATATAAGATTGATGATGCCATGAGAGCTGGTTTTGGTTGGGAACATGGACCTTTCCAAATTTGGGATGCCATAGGCCTGAAACAAGGTTTGGCAATTATGAAAGATGAAGGTCAGGAACCTGCACCTTGGATCAACGAGATGATTGAAGCCGGTCTGGATTCGTTCTACACTGTAAAAGAAGGAGCTGCTTATTTCTACGACATACCAAGCAAATCCACTGCAAAAATACCGGGACAGGATGCATTCATCATCTTAGATAATATTAGAAAATCCAATGAAGTATTCAGAAATAGTGGGTGCATCATTGAGGATCTTGGGGATGGAATTTTGAATATTGAATTCCAATCCAAAATGAACACCATCGGGGGTGATGTACTTGCTGGTTTGAATAAGGCCGTCGATATAGCCGAAAAGGACTTTCAAGGGTTGGTAGTTGGTAATCAAGCCCCTAATTTCTCAGTAGGAGCCAATATTGGCATGATTTTCATGATGGCCGTTGAGCAGGAATATGATGAAATCAATATGGCAATCAAATTGTTTCAGGATACAACAATGCGTTTGCGCTATTCTGCTATACCTACTGTTGTAGCACCCCATGGCATGTGCTTGGGAGGTGGGTGTGAACTGGCTTTACATGCCGATAAGGTAGTGGCCGCTGCAGAATCCTATATGGGGTTGGTTGAATTTGGGGTTGGTGTAATACCAGGTGGTGGTGGTTCCAAGGAATTTGCTTTGCGTGCTGCCGACACTTTCAAAAAGAACGATGTGGAACTTAATGTGCTTCAGGAATATTTCTTGACCATTGGCATGGCAAAAGTGTCTACATCGGCCTATGAAGCCTATGATTATGGAATTCTGCAAAAAGGAAAGGATATTGTCGTTGTAAACAAGGACAGACAAATCGCAACGGCAAAGGCACATGCCAAATTAATGGCAGAAGCTGGTTATACACAGCCTGTTAGACGTAAAGATGTAAAAGTACTCGGAAAACAGGCCTTGGGCATGTTCTTGGTCGGTACTGATGCCATGGAGGCCAGTCATTATATTAGCGAACATGATCACAAAATTGCCAATAAGTTAGCCTATGTAATGGCTGGCGGTGATTTGTCCGAACCAACTTTGGTCAGTGAGCAATATCTATTGGATATCGAAAGAGAGGCATTTTTAAGTCTTTGTACTGAACGTAAGACGTTGGAACGAATTCAGCATATGTTGAAAACCGGAAAGCCACTTCGCAACTAACCGTGAATTGAATTATTCATTTCAACAAAAATTGTAAATCTAAATAGTAGAGCCTCATTACTCAATACTTTAAAGAAACATGAAAACAGCATATATAGTAAAAGCGTATCGAACTGCAGTTGGTAAAGCACCTAAAGGCGTATTTCGTTTTAAAAGAACAGATGAGTTGGCAGCGGAGACCATTGCGTACATGATGAAAGAGATGCCAGGTCTTGACAAAAAACGTATCGATGATGTCATTGTTGGCAATG
>JAGLKG010000374.1 GCA_023141835.1 Maribacter sp.
TTGCTCTGAATGCCGGACTTGTTTATGGTCTGGATGGAAGTGAGAACATTGATTACCTGAAAAGTGGCCCGAAAGAAAAAATACCAGAGCCTCTAAAATATAACTTTGTATTAAGGACAGGATTGAATGAAAGCGATGTAATTGATTCAGGACAGTTTCCTTTTTATATAATTTCTGCCCACGTAGACAAACGAGTAGGTGGTAAAAGTGCAATACAGTTAGGGGCCGATATGTTTTTCTCTAACTTTTTAAAAGAACTGATTGAATTTCAATCCATTTCATTTCCAGAAAACGGAGTGTCTGCAGATGATGATTATAAACGTATTGGAATATTTGTGGGTCACGAATTGTTCATCAATAAAATGTCGATTATAACACAATTGGGGTATTATATATATTATCCTTTTGATTTTGAGGGTCAAGTTTATAATAGGCTAGGATTAAAGCGTTATTTTGGGAATAAACTTTTTGGTGTAATTACCCTAAAATCACATGGGGCAAAAGCCGAAGCTGTTGAATTTGGAATAGGAGTTCGGCTTTAAAATAAGATTTAAATGGGTTGGGAAGTTAAAATAAATAGCCGCAAATATTCCCTTTGGGATGTCACTTTGAGCGCAGTCGAAGGGTTAGAAGCTTTTTTTAAGCTATGTAAGCCATCCAGCGTCCTCCTATATTCTGTGTTCTTTCTTTCTTGCACCAATGAAAATGCCCCAGATTGTTTTCAAAATGCTGGGAAAATCATTCGCCAAGAAGTTGTAGTCAATGATTTTTCGAAAATCATCGTCTTTGAAAAAGTCGCACTGGTTTTAAAGCAAGGAGATGTTCAAAAGGTCGAGATAGAGACAGGAGAATTTCTTATTGACGAAGTCTCCGCAAATGTAGAAGAAAATCGGTTGGTATTGCGCAATGAAAATGGGTGTAATTTATTTCGAGAATATGATTTGACCATTGTCTATGTGACTTCACCAAATATTTCGGAAATAAGAAGTAGTACAGGTTTACAGATATCGAGTGATGGTGTTTTGCAGTATCCCAATGTGAAATTGCTTTCAGAGAGTTTTGTAGAACCCGAAGCAGAAACCACAGATGGTGGGTTTGATTTGGAATTGGATTCGCAAATTGTTAGTATAACCACCAATGGGATAGCTTATTTTAATTTAAAAGGGAATACCGAAAATTTAAATATTACCATTGCCGCTGGGGATTCGAGGATCGAGGCAGAAAATTTAATGGCCAATTCCATAAGTCTTGACCATAGGGGCACCAATGATGTACAGGTAAATCCCCAACTATCGATTTCCGGTATCATTCGGGGAACGGGAGATGTTGTTTGCTTTAACCAGCCAACTTCCATAGACATTAATGAATTGTACACGGGAAGACTTATTTTTAAAGATTGATTTTGCAAAAGCTCCTTTCCTTGGTTAAAGAGAAGCCTGTTTGTCGATAGGAAATCTAGTCCAGAATTTAACTTGGGACTGAAAGATAGTATTCCACATCATCTTAAATTGACTACTCTAAAAAGAGAGTTTTTGTCATTCCTGCGCCGGGAGGAATATATAATTTAGAGGTTTTCTGATTTTAATTTAATAACTTAATATTTTATACAGTTGAAACCCATATTAAAATATCTAAGAAACCTTGTCATTTCGAAAAAAGATGAAGAGAAAAAATGGATCTTACAGGGTTTGGCAAAAGTCGATGATTTGCTAAATGGCCTGATTGAAGAAAAAAAGGTCCCAGGATTGGCGATTATCGCCCTAAAAAAGGGAGAGCTATTTTTTCAAAAAGGGTATGGGTTTTCGGATCTGGAAAAGAAGGTAAAGGTAGATCCAGAAAAGACCATTTTCAGGATAGCCAGTATTTCCAAAAACATTGCAGCCACGGCACTTGCCCACATGGTGAAAGACGGGATGATTGATTTAGATACTTCTTTATATGAATATGTCCCGTACTTTCCAAGGAAAAAGTTCGATTTTACAATACGGCAATTGGCGAGTCATACCGCTGGTATTAGGGGGTATCAAGGAACAGAGTATGCATTGAACAAACGCTATTCAATAAAAGAAAGTTTAGAAATATTTAGGAATGACGAATTAATATTTGAACCAGGGACTAACTATCATTATAATAGTTTTGATTGGGTTTTGATATCCTTGGCCATACAGGAGGCAAGTGGAGTTCCTTTTGAGGAATATGTACGACAAAAAGTACTACAACCTTTGGGGATGAAAAGTACACTTGCTCCCATTTGTCACCCTGAGTACCCGCCTGCCGGGTGGGTAGGCAGTCGAAGAGATTTTGTAGCAAAATTTTATTCAAGAAATAGACTTGGTTTTCGAAAAGCCATGCCAGTTAACAATTTCTATAAATTGGCTAGTGGGGGGTATTTATCAACCTCCATTGATATCGCTAAATTTGGACAGGCTCACTTAAGCAAATCAGTTTTGAAGGAAGAAATTTCATCCCAATTCCTTACCTCTGGAATTGTTGATGGCAAACCCACGTATTATGGCCTGGGTTGGCAGGTTAGTGAGGATAAAAAGGGAAGATTTTTTTATGGCCATGTTGGTAATAGTGTAGGCGGGTATTCAAATCTTTTTATATACCCCAAGGAACAAATGGTATTCTCGATTTTGGTGAACTGCACTAACCCAAAAGTTCAGGATGTGTTGGATGAAGTATTGGATTTTTTTATCGATAATTCCCAATAAAAAGTCTTTTTTTAAAGGAATCCATTAAATAATTGGGCATTATTCGAGAAAAACAAAAAAAGGTGGGTAGAAAATTTGATTTTTAAATTTAATAATTACCTTAGCCGAAGATTTTGCAATAAAATGACAAAGCAGTATTTCTATAACGGTTTTTATTTTTTCTTCTTTTTTAGGAAAGAAACGGGACTGTTGTAGTGTAAAGCAAACAAAATATAACATTGAGTCCCGTGAAAAACGGGACTTTTTTTGTTAAAAAAAATAAGGTATTAGCTTGCGAAAAATAAAGTAATGGGTTTAAAAATAGCCATACAGGGAATAAAGGGTTCTAACCATCATCAAGTGGTACGAGAGTATTTTGATGATGATATAGATTTGGTCGAATGTATGTCCTTTCACGGCCTGGTTGATGATTTGCTTGATTCCACGGCTGATAAAGCGGTTATGGCCATTGAGAATTCGATAGCGGGCTCAATAATCCCAAATTATGCTTTGGTCTATGACAATAATTTACACATTATCGGCGAACACTATTTGAACATCCATCATAATTTGATGGCATTAAAGGAACAAACGGTTGATGAAATTACCGAAGTGCGTTCCCACCCAATGGCTTTGTTGCAATGCCGTGAATTTTTGAAAACCAAACCGCATATTAAAATGGTGGAGGATGTGGATACCGCTGAAACTGCCAAACAAATTCATGACAAACAATTAAAGGGTATTGCTGCCATAGCACCCTCTGTAGCGGCAGATTTGTATGATTTGGAAATTATTGCCCCTGAGATTCAGACCATCAAGAACAATGCAACACGATTTATCATAGTAAAGACCCAAAATAAGGAATTGCCCAAAGAGGAGATCAACAAGGCATCTTTGCGATTTGTTACTGACCATAAAAGGGGAAGTTTGGCTACGGTTTTGAATGTCATGAGCGATTGCAATCTGAACCTGACCAAAATACAGTCCTTGCCGATTATTGAAACCCCTTGGAAATATGCCTTTTTTGTTGATGTTACTTTTGACAAATATGATAATTTTGCCAAGGCAAAATCTCTTTTGAAAATAATGTCGGAGGATTTCAGGGTTTTAGGCGAATATAAAAATGCCAGAATATGATTCGTACCGCAGATAGATTAAAAACCGTAGAAGAATATTATTTCTCTAAAAAACTGAGAGAGGTACGTGGACTTATTGCTAAGGGTAGGCCTATCATTAATATGGGGATTGGTAGTCCTGACCTAGCTCCTTCTAAAGATGTTGTCAAATCCATCCAACAATCCATTATGGATGTTGGCGCACATCAATATCAGAGTTATCAGGGGTTACCAGAATTTCGGGAGTCAATTGCTGAGTTTTATGCATCTAAATTTGGTGTAATTGCAGATCCCAATACAGAAATATTACCATTAATGGGTTCCAAAGAAGGAATAATGCATATTAGCATGGCCTTTTTAAATCCAGGTGATGAAGTATTGATTCCAAATCCGGGGTATCCGACATATACATCGGTTACCAAGCTTGTGGGAGCAGTCCCCAGACAATACGATCTATATGCAGAAAACGGCTGGTTTCCAGATTTAGAGAAGTTGCAAAAGCAAGACCTGTCCAAAGTTAAGCTCATGTGGGTGAGTTATCCGCATATGCCAACTGGTGCGACTGCAAGTAAAATACAACTTCAGCAATTGGTACAGTTTGCAAAAGCAAACCATATATTATTGGTGAATGACAATCCTTATAGTTTTGTTCTGAACAATGATCCCATAAGTATTTTAGATGTTCCAGAGGCCAAAGAAACGGCGTTAGAGCTAAACTCTTTGAGTAAAACCTTTAATATGGCAGGTTGGCGTGTAGGGATGGTTTTGGGAAATGCAGCACATATCAATGCAATTTTAAAGGTGAAAAGCAATATGGATTCTGGTATGTTCTATGGTATTCAAAAAGGGGCCATAGCGGCTTTGGCCAGCGGCCAAGACTGGTTCAACGCCTTGGATGAGGTTTACACGGCGCGAAGGGAATTGATGTTTGCCTTGGTCGATAAACTAAATTGCACATACGATCGTAATGCAGTGGGTATGTTCATTTGGGCCAAATTACCTACTGGCGTACAAGATTCGGAAGAATTCATAGATAATGTGCTTGCCGATAAGGATGTTTTTATTGCACCGGGAACTATTTTCGGAAGTAACGGAGAAGGTTACATTCGGTTTTCATTGTGTGTGAAAGAAGCAAAAATCAAAGAAGCTTTAGATAGATTTTAAAATGAACGTATTTATAATCGGTATCGGATTAATTGGGGGTTCAATGGCCAAAGACATAAAAAGGCTTGATCCCAATGCAAAAATATATGGTGTGGACAATGACCCACAGCATTTGGATGAGGCATTGGCATTAGGCCTTATAGATATCAAATCTGATTATGACGAATTGCATTTGGCCAATATTGTGATTGCAAGTATTCCTGTTGATGTTATGCTGACAGAACTACCCATAATATTAGATGCCGTAAATGATGATTGCCTGGTGATTGACGCCGGTTCTACCAAGTTCGCCCTTTGCAAAAGCCTGACTGATCATCCCAAAAGGAGAAACTTCTTGGCATGCCATCCAATAGCAGGTACCGAATTTTCAGGCCCTTCAGCGGCTATCGAAAGATTGTATGAAGGAAAGACCAATATTATATGTGAAGTAGAAAAGACAGCGTTCAAACTTCAAGAAATAGCACTTGAACTTTTTCGAAAAATGGGAATGCGTATTAGGTATATGAACCCAGAGGCGCATGACAAACACATTGCTTATGTATCCCATTTATCACACATAAGTTCATTTATGTTAGGGAAAACGGTTATTGAGAAAGAGAAAAATGAACGCGATATCTTTGACATGGCGGGTAGTGGGTTCGAAAGCACAGTGCGTTTGGCAAAAAGTTCACCCGCTATGTGGACTCCTATTTTCCAACAGAACAAGGAGAATGTGATTGAAACCCTTGAAGAGTATATTGAGAATTTACAAGACTTTAAAAAGTTGCTTCTTAATGAAGATTATGAGGGCATTTATAATGAAATGAACAATACCAATAAAATAAAGGGAATATTAAAAGGAATACCACTTAACAAATAATAGTACACTAAAATGGAGAATTCAAAACAAATGAGAACATGGTTGGACGATTTAGGATTAAATCATCCGTTGGTAATCGCAGGACCATGTAGTGCAGAAACGGAAGATCAGGTGTTGAAGATAGCGCACGAATTAAAAGATACTGATGTAAACTATTTCCGAGCTGGTATCTGGAAACCAAGAACACGTCCTGGTAACTTTGAAGGTGTTGGCGCTTTAGGCCTTAAATGGCTGCAAAAAGTTAAGGAAGAAACAGGCTTGAAAACAGCAACCGAAGTAGCAAATAGAGCCCATGTTGAATTGGCTTTGGAACATGATATAGATTTACTATGGATCGGAGCTCGTTCTACGGTTAGTCCATTTATTGTACAGGAAATAGCCGATGCGTTGCAGGGTACTGATAAAATAGTGCTGGTCAAAAACCCGGTAAACCCAGATTTGTCGTTGTGGTTAGGTGCTGTTGAAAGATTAAGTACTGCCAATATCAAAAAACTTGGGGTAATACATAGAGGTTTTTCTACGTATGAGAAATCAAAATATAGGAATATTCCCGAATGGCAATTACCTATTGAATTACAGACCAAGTTCCCTGATTTGCCGATAATAAATGACCCATCGCATATTACAGGAAATAGAGATATGATTTTCGATGTTTCTCAAACGGCCTTGGACCTCAACTTTGATGGATTGATTATTGAGACACATTGTGACCCTGATAACGCTTGGAGTGATGCCGCACAGCAAGTAACACCGAAAGTCTTAATTCAGATTATGAAAGATCTGCAAATTCGAAAAGAATCAAATGAGGAAGCTGAATATAAAAATCAATTAAGTAATCTTAGGGCACAAATCGATATTATCGATGGTCAATTGATTGATTCCCTTGGCAGGCGCATGAAGATTTCTGACGGTATAGGTACATTGAAAAAACAGAAGAATGTGGCTGTTCTTCAAAGCAATAGATGGAATCAAATTCTTGGGGCCATGATTCTTGAAGGAGAATCAAAAGGCTTGAGTGAGGAGTTTGTTCTTCGATTGTTCAAGGCGATTCACCAAGAGTCGATCAACCATCAGGAAAAAATAATTAATGGTTAAAAAAAATCCCGACGAAACAGTCGGGATTTTTTATTTTTAAAGTGTAACAATCGGCTTTTTAGGTCATCCTTAAATAGAATAAATAAAGGACATAAAATGAAAAAACTATTGATTTTGCTTTTAGCATTAGTTTCGACAAACACGTTTGCTCAAATTGTTGATAAAGAAGTCGGGGATTTTAATAAAATAAAAGTATTTGATCTCATTGAAGTAAATCTTATAAAAGCTGACGAAAATAAGGTGATGATCAAAGGAAAAAATGTCCATGATATTAAAGTTGTCAATACCAATGGCACTTTAAAATTAAAAATGCAATTGGACAAAAAGTTTCAGGGAGAGGATACATTTATTGAGGTCTACTATAAATATTTAAATGTGATTGATGGTAACGAAGGTGCAAAAATTGTTAGTAATGAGTTATTAAAACAAGATTATATTGAATTAAAGGCTCAGGAGGGTGCGAAGATAAAAGTAGGCTTAAATGTAATAAATCTAGAGGTTCGCGCTGTAACAGGAGGTGTTGTTGAAGCTTCCGGTTTGGCCAATAACCAATGGATAGTCCTGAATACAGGTGGTGTTTTTGAAGGTCGAGAGCTTAAAACTGCAAATACCGATGTGAAAATTACCGCTGCAGGAGAGGCGGAGATATTCGCTTCGGATAAGGTAGATATAAATGTAAAGGCAGGAGGCGATGTTTATGTGTATGGTAACCCTAAAAATGTCAATAAAAAGACATTGGCCGGGGGGAGGGTCTATATTAAGGATTAATTAAAACAAATCCCGGCCTTGGCCGGGATTATAGTTTTATCGTTTAAAGATATACCGGGTAATGAATATCCCTTTACCATCTCCTTTACCAGCTTCGCTTTCTACGGCACTGGTCACAAAAGCAAGTTCCCATCCTTCGGAAATCATTGTGTTGATCTTTGATGTAATAAGGGCATCGTTTGCAGCAATGTTTTGAAAACGAATTCCACCAATATTGTAAAAATTCAATAATTTAGTTTCTTCAAAGTTTTTAACACGAATATCTTGTCTTTTAGATTTATTCCGTGTGTTATCCTCATCAGTTTGAATACTTGAATACTCTTTGTAATCCTTATCTTCCAAAGCACTTATTATTCTGGACCTTCCCAGTCCGTTGGGTACGATTGATTCAATACTGGTGATTACCTTGTATTCTTGGGCATTAATGTCTATCGAAAACACAACGATAAGACATAAAATGAAAAAGACTTTTTTCATAATTAACGGGTTTGGTTAAAGTTTTATTGATTTTTTACAAAAAAGATAACGGCTAAAAATAAATGATATTGTTTCTTTGTGAAAAATAACCAATGCATGGTACGGTTTACAAGTCTACAGGAAGCTGGTACACGGTCAAGGCTACTGATGGCAATTTTTACGAGTGCCGTATTAAAGGCAAATTTAGGTTAAAGGGCATAAAAAGCACTAATCCTATTTCAGTTGGTGATAATGTGATTTTTGAAATTGAAACGATAGGTGATGAAACCATAGGTGTAATTTCCGATATTCAGGATAGAAAAAACTATATCATCCGAAAATCGGTAAAGCTTTCAAAGCAAACGCATATCATTGCTTCGAATTTAGATCAAGTCTTCTTGATGATAACCTTGAACAATCCCAAAACCTATACTATTTTTATTGATCGATTTTTGGTGGCAGCACAGGCCTATGATATCCCTGCTATTTTACTTTTTAATAAGATTGACACTTATGATGAAGATGAATTGTTAGAAGTAAAATTTTTGGCTTCCATATATCGAGATATAGGATACACCTGTATTGGTATTTCGGCCAAATCAGGTAAGAATGTAGATAAGGTAAAAGAATTGATGCTTGGTAAGACCAGTATGTTCTCGGGAAATTCTGGAGTTGGAAAATCTACCTTGATCAATGCTTTGGAGCCTACTTTAAATATCAAGACCACCGAAATTTCAGAACAACATCTCCAAGGACAGCATACCACGACTTTTGCAGAAATGTTCGATCTTGAGTTTGATGCCAGGATTATTGATACCCCGGGTATCAAAGGTTTTGGAATGGTAGATATGGACAAAGATGAGATTGGGGATTATTTCCCAGAATTTTTCAAGCTAAAAGGTGAATGTAAATTCAATAATTGTCTTCATTTAGATGAGCCCAAATGTGCGGTAAAAGATGCGTTGGATGATGAAAAAGTAGCATGGGGCAGGTACAATAGCTATGTTCAAATGATCACTGGAGAAGAAGATAGTCATAGAACACGATAAATGAGAGCTGTAATTCAAAGAGTTTCAAAGGCAAGTGTGACCGTTGATGGCCTTGTTGTTTCTAAAATAGAAAATGGACTTTTGATTTTGCTCGGAATTGAGAATGAAGATTCAAATGATGATATTCAATGGCTTTCACGCAAAATCACAAATCTTCGCATTTTCAATGATGAAAATGGAGTGATGAACAAGTCACTATTGGAAATGGGCGGAGAGGCCATTGTGGTGAGCCAATTTACTTTACATGCCTCGACAAAAAAAGGGAACAGACCTTCTTATATTAAAGCTGCCAAACCTGATATTGCGATTCCCACTTACGAAAAATTCGTGAAGCAATTCGAAAATGAACTGGGTAAAAAAGTGGGGACCGGTATTTTTGGTGCCGACATGAAAGTTGAACTACTAAATGATGGTCCAGTGACCATCACAATGGATACAAAGTACAAAGAGTAGGAAATAATTCTATTTTTTCCTTTCCACACGTAAGAAAATTAGGTAATTTAACGTTATAGTTCTCCAACCAAACCTAACGAATGCGCTTAATTTCTTTTATTTCCGCCTTTATGGCGTTGTTACTTACCCAGGCACAAGATACAAACTATCAATCCATTGTTCTAGATGAAGATCTGACCAAAAACGCTAATGCTGTTGTTCGGCTTGATGAAATGACGGTAGATATTCTGTCCCAAGAAAATATGCTCATTACATCTAAGCGGGTTGTGACAGTACTTAATAAACATGGAAATAGGCATGTTCAGGCATTTGCAGGGTATGACAACTCTAGAAAGGTTAAGAGTGTCCGGGCAACAGTCTATAACAGCTTAGGAAAGGCAATCAAAAAAATTAAGGAAAAGGATTTTAGAGATGTGAGTGCTGTTTCCGGAGGTACGCTTTACTCAGATTCCAGAGTGAAATACTTGGAATATACTCCAACACAATACCCGTACACTATAGTTTTTGAGAAAGAGGTACAGACAAAGAATACAGCGTTCATACCAAATTGGTATTTTCTGGACAGTTTTTTGGTCAGTGTGAAAAACAGTTCATTTACCGTAAACTTTCCAAATAAAACGCTTAAACCAAGCATTAAGGAAAAAAATATCCAAGGGTACAAGATTGAAAAGGTGGAGACTCCCACTTCCATTGTGTATAAAGGTGATAATATTGAGGCTATAAAAAGAGAGGAATTGAGTCCGTCCTTTAGCAAATTAGCTCCAAGACTAATAGTTAGATTAGATAATTTTTATTACGAAGGTTATACTGGAAAAGCTTCCAATTGGAATCAATTAGGTAGTTGGATGTACAATAATCTTCTTACTGGAAGAGATGAATTATCGAACAAAGTAAAACAAGAAATAATTGAATTGGTCAAAGGTGTTGATGACAATTTGGAAAAGGCAAAGATCGTATATGAGTATGTACAGGAACGTACCAGATATATTAGCGTTCAAGTGGGAATAGGAGGAATTCAGCCCATAACGGCCTTAGATGTGGATAGAGTGAAATATGGGGATTGTAAAGGACTTTCGAATTATACACAGGCACTGCTTAAAGCAGCCGGTGTTGAGAGTTATTATACACATGTTGAGGCCGGGGCCGATAAAGTCGATTTTGAATATGATTTTGCAACACTTGCCCAAGGGAACCATGCTATTTTGGCCATACCCTATGAGGAAGGTTTTAAATGGATTGACTGTACCTCGCAGGTTCATCCCTTCGGATTTATTGGAGATTTTACAGATGGCAGAAAAGTTTTTATAATAAAACCGGACGGAGGAGAGGTTGTGACTACAGAATCTTATCTGGAGAAAGATAATTCACAAAAAATTGAAGGAAGATTTGAGCTTGGATTAGAGGGGGGGATTATGGCTAGCGCTAATATCGAAACCAGAGGAATTCAGTACGACAATCGTTTTCAAATTCAAGACTTTAACAGCGAGGAGGTGCTGGAAAAGTATCAAGAGTCTTTGTCCTTTATAAATAACTTATCTCTGGACACCTATACATTTAAGAATAACAAAGAAGAGGTTGTTTTTACTGAAAATGTAACTATTAGTGCCCAAAACTACGCTACGGCATCAGGTAACCGACTTCTTTTTGTGCCCAATGCCTTCAACAGGAATACATTTGTTCCCAAACGACATAGGGTCAGAAAACTGCCTTTTGAGATACAAAGAGGTTTTTATGATGAAGATAGCTATACTATAAAACTTCCTGAGGGGTATGCCATTGAGGCTATCCCAGAATCTAAAACGATTGACTCGGAATTTGGAACATATACCCTCTCCGTATCCAAACAGGAAGATGGCTCGTTGAAATATCAAAGGACCTTTTTTCTAAAGTCAGGGGAATACCCAAAGGAAAAGTATGCCGCTTACAGAACCTTTAGAAAAACTGTGGCCAAAC
>JAGLKG010000375.1 GCA_023141835.1 Maribacter sp.
AGATTTTCACGGTCCTTTCGTATGACCCCCTTACTATCGAGCATTACAATGTTCTTTGCGCTAGCACCAAACGCCTTATACAATCTCGTACACGAAATGGCTGCGGCTCCGGCACCACTAATAACAATTCGAACTTCTTCTATGTTTTTCTTTGCTACTTGTAGAGCGTTTAGAAGGGCCGCGGCAGAAATTATTGCCGTACCATGCTGATCATCGTGCATCACGGGAATATCCAACTCTTCCTTTAAGCGTCTTTCTATTTCAAAAGCCTCAGGTGCTTTAATATCTTCGAGATTTATTCCACCAAAAGTTGGAGCAATGATTTTAACGGTCTCCACAAACTTGTCAACATCTGTGGTATCAAGTTCAATGTCCATTCCATCAATGTCCGCAAAAATCTTAAAGAGCAAACTCTTTCCCTCCATAACCGGCTTGGAGGCTTCTGGGCCAATATTACCCAAACCCAAAACAGCCGTACCATTCGATATTATCGCTACCAAATTTCCTTTGGAGGTATATTTATAGACATTTTCCCTGTCCTTTTTTATTTCCAAACAAGGTTCAGCAACCCCTGGGGAATATGCTAGGGACAAGTCCCGCTGTGTGGAATAGTGCTTTGAGGGTACAATTTTAATTTTGCCTGGCTGGGGTTTTGCATGGTAAATCAACGCCTCTCGTCTCAACTTCTTTTCACTCATCAAATGCTCTTTAGAATTACAAATTTAAGGGTATTCTTTAGAATTGGTCCCACCAATTTCAAATGAACTTATAACTTTGGAAACTATTGGCCCACTATCTATTTTAAGAAGTCGATATTTCTTTTAAGACCGGTAAATTTTGTTCGCTTTACAGCAGATTTTTGAAATACTTTTTTGAAAACATCCTCGGTAATCTCCTCCCAATCCTTTTTGGTCATTGACAACAATTCAGGATTGGGATTAAAAAGCGGCTCACTATGGGGTTTGGAAAAACGATTCCAAGGACACACATCTTGGCAAATATCGCAACCGAACATCCAATCCTCAAACTGCCCTTTAAATTCAGTGGGAATCTCATTCTTCAATTCTATGGTGAAATACGAAATACATTTACTGCCATCCACTACATAGGGCTCCACAATAGCCTCGGTGGGGCATGCATCCAAACAAGCTGTGCAGGAGCCACAATGATCAGTCACCGGACTGTCATGATGCAACTCTAGATCTACAATCAATTCTGCGATAAAATAAAACGAACCGGTTTGTTGCGTCAATAAATTGCTGTGCTTACCAATCCAGCCCAAACCACTTTTTGCCGCCCAAGCTTTATCCAAAACAGGAGCTGAATCGACGAAAGCCCGCCCATTTACTTCACCTATCTCCTCTTTAATAAAATCCTGAAGTTGTCTCAGTTTTGATTTTATGATATGATGATAGTCCTGCCCATAGGCATATTTGGACAGCTTAAAGCTGTTTTTATTTTGCTCTTCCTGCGGATAGTAATTAAGTAATAACGATATAACCGATTTTGAGCCTTCGACCAATTTGGTCGGATCCAAACGCTTATCAAAATGGTTTTCCATATACCCCATTTCGCCATGCATGCCTTGACTGAGCCACTTTTCCAATCGAGGAGCCTCCTCTTCCAAGAAAACCGCCTTCGAGATGCCGCATGACAAAAAACCGAGGCGTTTGGCTTCGGTTTTTATCAGCTGGGTATTTTTTTTCTTGTTTTTCAAATCAACGATTCGTAAATCTTAAGGGAACAACTTTGGGTTTCAATGAAATTAAAGGGTTAATTTCCAGATCATCCAAAGAAGTATGTACTTTATATTTTTTTATAATCTCCGCCACGGTCAAGATCATTTCATACATCGCAAAATTATTCCCTACACACATTCTGGGACCAGCTCCAAAGGGGAAATAATACTCATGTACATCCTTTTTATTCTCCGAATTGAAACGTTCAGGAATAAATTTACCCGGAGAATTCCAAAAATTACGGTACCGATGAAGTTCGAAAACAGACATTAGTATCAATGTGTTTTTTGGAATTATCTTATCTTCAAATTCATCATCTTCAATAGAAACACGATCAATCATATAAGCCGGAGGGTACAATCGCATGCTTTCTTCAATACATTGTTTGGTATAGGTTAATTGAAGCATATGTTTCATAATATCCCCATTTTCACTATCAAACTGTGAAGCTTCCTCAAAAACTATTTGCTGTGCCTTTGGGTTTTTTGCTAAAAAGAACAATGTAAAGCTTAAAGCATTGGAAGTAGTCTCATGCCCAGCTGTGAACAAAATCAAGACTTCGTCAATTAATTGCTGGCGCACCATAGGGGACCCATCTTCGTATCTTGCTTTCAGCAACATATCCAATAAATCATCTTTCTCTTTTCCAGATAGTATACGTTCCTCAATTATTCTATCCAGTAAGCTCTGGCCTTCCTGCGATAAGTCTAGGTGTTTTCTTATCATCCCTGTTACAGAAAACCACCATTTTAAATAAGGTTGGCGCATTTCCCTAATCAACATTTTTTGGTTTGTCTGGGTAATGGCCTGAAGTTTCTCCATATCCTCTTGGATATCACTTCTACTAAAAAGAGATTTTGCAACCACTTGAAAAGCCAAGTCTCCCATTAAGGGAAATACATCCTGTTCTTTATTGGGCTTGATTCTATTTAATTCTTTATGAATTGCATTCAACATTGTTCCCAGCAATCCTTGGAGTTTCTTTTTGTGGAATGCGGGTTGTACCATTCTTCTGTGGGTACGCCAATGTTTCCCATTGGAAGTTAGAATACCATGGCCAATATATTTAGCCAAATCTACAGTCTGTAATGGAGATTTATGATATTTTCTATTTTGCTTCTGAAGTATATGTTTAATCAGTTTAGGATTTCTAGTAATAACGGCAGTCTTAGTCACACCTGTCCTTACCCTAAAGGAATCTCCATATTTTTCAAAATTTTCATTGTGAAAAGGCAATGGATTGTTTAGAATACGTTTGCGATTCTTAAAAATCTCATATTGCGAAATAGTAGGTAATCTCTTCATTCCTGCCCCATAAACCATTCTATATGGCCACAATTCGTACAGATATGACAATGCGCACTTTTATTGACCCAATCTAGCTTTAAGAAAGAAGCCACTTTGGTGTTGAGTTGAGCCTTTCTTGATTTAAACTCATCATGGCTACAAACCGTACACTCAAGTTTTACATTTTTTATTATGACTTGGCCCGGTCCTTTGTCTTCAGAAAATAACCCCATAACAACGATTAAAAAAGTCCTGTTTGGTTTCCTCCTTTAATCCTTCCTAGGTGTTTATACGCCAGTTCCGTCACCTCCCTACCCCGGGGAGTTCGCATAATGAACCCTTGCTGAATCAAGAAAGGCTCATATACTTCTTCG
Source organism: Maribacter sp. (assembly GCA_023141835.1). Taxonomy (GTDB): domain Bacteria; phylum Bacteroidota; class Bacteroidia; order Flavobacteriales; family Flavobacteriaceae; genus Maribacter_A. Next base: position 3,401 of record JAGLKG010000375.1, read on the forward strand.
ATGGTTTCCGCACTTTCAGATACTGCGGTGGCCACTGTCGTAATACCCACAGGGCCACCCTTGAACTTATCAATAATAGTGGTCAAAATCTTGTTGTCCATTTCATCAAGGCCATGTGCATCTACATTCAAGGCCTTTAGAGCATATCTGGATATTTCCATATCGATCTTACCATTACCCTTGATTTGTGCAAAGTCACGAACACGTCTAAGCAAGGCATTACAAATTCTGGGTGTTCCCCTGCTTCTGCCTGCAATCTCAATCGCTGCATCATTGGTAATGGACACTTTAAGAATCTCAGCACTTCGTTCAACGATAGTCGACAATAGCTCTGTAGCATAATATTGAAGCCTACTTTGAATCCCAAATCGTGCCCTCATAGGGGAGGTCAACAAGCCCGAGCGTGTTGTTGCCCCAATTAAGGTAAACGGGTTCAAATTAATTTGAACGGACCTCGCGTTTGGGCCAGTCTCTATCATGATGTCTATTTTATAATCTTCCATGGCAGAATAAAGGTATTCCTCAACAATTGGGCTAAGCCTGTGAATCTCATCTATAAAAAGAACATCCCTTTCCTGAAGATTGGTCAACAATCCTGCTAAATCCCCAGGTTTGTCCAGAACTGGTCCCGAAGTGATTTTAATACCCACTCCCAATTCATTGGCAAGAATATGGGCCAAAGTGGTTTTACCCAAACCTGGAGGACCATGAAATAAAGTATGATCCAACGCTTCTTCCCTAAGGTTTGCAGCTTCAACAAAAACCTTGAGATTTTCCAGCACTTGTTCTTGTCCCGTGAAGTCATCAAATGTAATAGGGCGCAAGGCCCTTTCCAAGTCTATTTCCTCAGGGGAAAAATTTCCTGTTGTTGGATCCAAATACTCATTCATATGCTAACAAAGATAGCAAAAATCAAATGTTAAAACTCGTAGAAACCTTACTATATATAAGGTCGTAGTTAGCCAAGCTTCAACACCATGACATTTGTCATCTTTTTTGATTTGAATATTCCCAAACTTTGTCTAGTTTTAAAAAACAAATAGATATTAACAACCATTTAAAGCAAGAAGCAATGTCAGCACAATTCAACCTTCACCAATATGGTATAGAAACCGAAAAGATTTATAGGAACAGTAGTGTTCCCGTTCTTTATGAATTAGGTCTTCGTTTAGAAAAAGGAACAGCAATTTCTGATGTAGGCGCTCTTATGACCTACTCAGGTGAGAAAACAGGGCGTAGTCCTAAAGATAAAAGAATTGTTCGTCATCCAGATTCTGAGAACAATATCGATTGGGGCAAGATCAATATAGGTTTAGACGAACACACTTTTATGGTAAACCACGAACGTGCTTTGGATTATCTAAATACTCGTAAACACCTATTTGTTGTTGATGCATATGCAGGATGGGATCCGAAATATAGAATTAAAACCAGAATAGTATGTACCCGTGCTTACCATGCCTTGTTCATGCAGAACATGCTCATTATGCCAAGTGAAGAAGAATTGGCTAATTTTGGTGAGCCCGATTATGTAATCTTCAATGCGGGCCAATTCCCTGCAAACCGTTATACTTCTGAGATGACTTCCAAAACCAGTGTTGACCTCAACTTGGAAAGAAAAGAGATCGTGATTTTGGGAACTGAGTATGCAGGAGAAATGAAAAAAGGTATTTTCTCTGTAATGAATTACTTAATGCCCCTTGAGGACGTTATGCCAATGCACTGCTCTGCCAATGTTGGTGAAAATGACGATGTTACCATTTTGTTTGGACTTTCGGGTACTGGTAAAACGACCTTAAGTGCAGACCCAAAACGTAGATTAATTGGTGATGATGAACATTGCTGGACCGACAAAGGCACTTTCAATATAGAAGGAGGTTGTTATGCCAAGGCGATAGATTTATCTGCCGAAAAAGAACCTGATATTTTCAATGCCATTAAATTTGGAACGGTTCTGGAAAATGTAGTTTACGATAAAGATTCTAGAACTGTCGATTATACAGACACATCAATAACCCAGAATACTAGGGCGTCTTATCCCATAGAATATATTGAAAATGTACAGATGCCATGTGTTGCAGGGCACCCTGAAAATATCATATTCCTAACTTGTGATGCCTTCGGAGTTTTACCTCCTGTTAGCAAGCTAACCCCCGAGCAGGCCAGTTACCACTTTATTTCTGGTTATACGGCAAAAGTCGCGGGAACTGAAATGGGCGTAACAGAACCTCAGGCAACTTTCAGTGCTTGCTTCGGTGCAGCGTTTATAATGTGGCATCCCAACAAATATGCAGAGCTATTGGCCGAGAAAATCCGGGATCACAAAGCAACGGCTTGGTTGGTGAATACAGGTTGGACAGGCGGTGCACACGGCGTAGGGTCAAGGATGAAACTAAAATATACTAGGGCCATGATCGACGCCATCCACAACCATGATTTTGATCATGTGGAATACATAAAAGATGAAGCTTTTGGATTCCAAATCCCAACAAGCTGTCCTAATGTTCCTTCAGAAATGTTGATCCCTAAAAATACTTGGGAAGACAAAGAGCGATATGAGGAAGTAAAAGCGAAACTTATCACGCTCTTCAGTGAAAACTTCAAGCAATTTGAGGCTCATGTAAATCCCGAGATTGTAGAGGCTGGCCCAATAAATACGAATTATACTTTACGGCCCTAACCTCTACTATTTTTTGAATTTTAATTCCCACGGCCCTATTCGCCGTGGGGATTTTTTTATTCCTAAAATACAAGGAATCAAGTTCAGGGAGGTTACTTTTCCTTCTGCAATTGTGAAGTATCCAAAAAGTCCAATATTACAATCCTACCGTCACCATAAAGCTGGGTTTTGGCTGATCCATGAGAGGACAATTCAATAGTTTCAAGAACATTGAGCTTAGCATTAGGTGATTCTTCTAAATTTGCCTTTATAACCTTGGCTTCTAACTTTGAAGCTTTTAAGTTTGAGTTACCGAAAAGGTCTACATATAAAGTATCTGCCGTACCTTCGAGTCTAGCCGTTGCATTTTTGAACATTTGAATGGAGCTACTTTCGCCAACGGAATAAACACGCACATCAATTCTGTCTTTAAGAACAATATTCAGGGAATCACTTGCCAGATTAAAATCACCCGAACTCATTCCTTCCATATTTATTTCTATAACACCAGCAGTGGCATTTAACTCCAATCTTGAGGGGCCATACGTATATACGGTCAACTGATCCGAAGTTATGACATCCTTCATATTTATTTTTCCATCTCGCATTATTATCGACTCAAGCTCAGTATAGTTAACGGTAATCTCGAGTTTTCTTTTGGAAATGATTTTATAGAATGAGCTAATGATCAGTGTACTGTCTTGCACCTTGAATTTTAAGACATCAATTAAATTATCATCAGCATTGATAGTATAGCCCTCATTGGAGCCTTTCTGAAGTACAATTTCGAGGTCATCGACCAACTTAATGGCATTATATGCTGGCAGAACTTCCCTAACTTCAATAACACTTTTATTTCCTTTTATTTTGGGTTTTCTTTGGGCAAAAGTCTGAAAACAACTTAAAAGAACGATGAGGGTTATAAGATTTTTCATTTTAATGGTCTGTATTCTAATTATTTTGCAGCAATTTGACCTGAAATAATTAATTTGAATAAATATATTACAAAAAAGACAAATCAACTTTTAGAACTCATCTTGACTTTTTATTTAGACGAGTTCTTATACCGGTATCAAAAAAAAATGCCCAACTTTTAAAGTTGGGCATTTTTATACAATTATCTTCTTCTAATGGTTCAGTTCCTCTTCACCATCTTTCAAAGGAATATTTTGAGGCACAAAATCCTGTCCTGGGATGATGTATTCACCATTTTCATCGGTCTTGCTGTAATCATAAGACCAACGATGTACATGAGGAATCGCGCCTGGCCAGTTGCCATGCATATGTTCTTGTGGCGCCGTCCATTCCAATGTATTTGATTTCCATGGATTTTGAGGCCCCTTTTTACCATAAAACATGCTATGGATAAAATTGTACAAGAATACCAATTGGGCAAGACCTGCTATCAAAGCGAAAACAGTCATTAATACCTGTACATCACTCAATTCATCGAACATTGGAAACGCCGTGTTTTCATAGTACCGTCTTGGCACGCCTGCCATACCCACAAAGTGCATTGGCAAAAACACACCATAAGCACAGACCGCTGTAACCCAGAAATGCACATAACCCAAATTCTTGTTCAACATTTTTCCTTCAAACATTTTCGGGAACCAGTGGTACACTCCAGCAAACAATCCATATAGAGCTGATATCCCCATTACCAAATGGAAGTGGGCTACCACAAAATACGTATCATGTACATTTATATCCAATGTACTATCCCCAAGAATAATACCGGTTAATCCTCCTGAAATAAATGTTGAAACCAAACCAATGGAAAACAACATAGCAGGATTTAATTGCAAGTTTCCTTTCCATAGGGTCGTAATCCAGTTGAAGGATTTAACTGCGGATGGAATTGCAATCAAAAGGGTCGTAAACGTAAATACCGAACCTAAGAATGGGTTCATTCCCGAGACAAACATATGATGTCCCCAAACAATGGTAGACAAGAATGCAATTGCAATTATAGAGGCAATCATAGCACGATAGCCAAAAATGGGTTTACGTGCATTGGTTGCCATAACTTCAGAGACAATACCCATTGCCGGTAAAATAACGATATATACTTCTGGATGTCCTAAAAACCAAAATAAATGTTCAAACAAAACAGGAGAACCACCCTGGTAATGCAATACCTCACCTTGGATAAATATATCAGATAGGAAAAAGGATGTTCCAAAACTTCTATCCATTATCAATAGCAAAGCCGCAGACAAAAGCACAGGGAAGGAAACCACACCAATTACCGCGGTTATTAAGAAAGCCCAAATAGTCAGAGGCAATCTTGTCATCGACATTCCCTTTGTTCTCAAATTAAGTACGGTTACTATATAATTCAATGAGCCCAATAATGAAGATGCTATAAAAATGGCCATTGAAACCAGCCAAAGGGTCATGCCCATACCAGAACCGGCCTGGGCCATTGGCAATGCACTCAATGGAGGATATATCGTCCAACCTGCAGATGCCGGCCCTGCTTCAACAAACAGCGACAATATCATTATGACACTTGACAAAAAGAACAACCAATACGAAATCATATTCAAAAAGCCCGATGCCATATCCCTAGCCCCAATTTGCAGTGGAATTAACAAATTACTAAATGTACCGCTCAATCCAGCAGTAAGCACAAAGAATACCATTATAGTCCCGTGAATGGTTACTAACGCCAAATAAATATCTGCATCCATAACGCCATTGGGTGCCCAGTCTCCCAGGAATGCTTCCAATATTGGAAACGATTCTCCGGGCCAAGCCAGTTGCATCCTGAACATCAAGGACATTGCGATTCCGACAATCCCCATAATCAAACCAGTAATCAGGTACTGCTTTGAAATCATCTTATGGTCTTGACTAAATATATATTTGGTCACAAAAGTTTCCTTATGATGATGTTCGTGATCATCTGCGTGGTCTTCTATGTGTGCATGTGCTGTGGCCGACATAAATCTTTATTTTTTATTTTTAAATAGCCTTAATTATTGAACTGATGCCATGGTTTGTGCAAATGTTTGCTGCTCCGCAATCCATTTGTTATACTCTTCTTCTTCCTCCACGATAATTTTCATTTGCATATTATAATGCGATTTTCCACATATTTTATTGCAAAGCAACACGTAATCAAATTCCCATGGGTCGGAGTTCTCTATACCTTGAGCTGCCTTTTCTGCCCGTATGGCATTGGTTCTTTTTACCTTATCCACAACATCCGGGTTTAGCCTCATATCGGCTGTGGTAATCGTAGGCGTAAATGAAAATTCGGTCGTCATACCAGGAACGCAGTTCATCTGTGCCCTAAAATGAGGCATATATGCTGAGTGCAATACATCTTGTGAACGCATTTTAAAGTTTACTTTTCTACCCACTGGCAAGTGCAACTCTTTGACAAGGATATCATCGGAAGCATTAAGGTCAGCCTCATCGAGACCCAAAATATTGGCTTTGTCAATATCGATCATTCTAACATTGGCCCCTCCCAAAACATTATCATGTCCCGCATATCTGGCCGTCCAATTAAACTGTTGGGCATAAAGTTCGATAACCAATGGATCATCTTCATCGTTAATATCCATAATATTGGTCCAAGTGTACAATCCCCAAAGAATCAAACCTGCCAAAACAATTACCGGAATTATTGTCCAGACAGCTTCCAGAAGGTTATTGTCCGCGAAAAAAAGCGCTTTTTTACCTTCTTCGCCTCGGTACTTATACCCATAGTAATGTAATAAGAACTGTGTAATGGCCTGTACAATGAAAATGATAATAAAGGATACTAACATAAGGTCGTCATAATCCCCCCCATGCTCCGAAGCGGCCTCTGGTAAAAGAAATTTGCCGTATTTCCAGAAGCTAAAAATCGTTATCGCATAAATGAAAACCAAAAACACCATCAACAAATAGCTATTGTATCTGTTATCTCGATCATTTGCTATTTGAGAGTCATCAGCTTTAATTTGTGACAATTCAAAAATCTTGGTCATTTGCCAAATAGCAATTGCCACTAAAACCAAAACAGTTAAAATCAATAATGTAGTCATTGTATTATTTGATATTATTCTTTAAACTTATTAATAATGGAAATGTCTACTCTCTTCAATAAACGGATTCCGTTTAGGTTGAAGAGGTGCTTTTGTCAACGCCCTGAATACCCAGAAAATAAACAAGCCGGCAAAGAACAGGATGGCACCTATTTCAGGAATACCTATAGACCATTGATCACCAACCGTAGATGGCATAATCATATTGAAAATATCCAAATAGTGACCTGCCAATATAATAATACCCGCCATAATCACAAACCAATTGATTCTCTTGTAATCACTATTCATCAGTAATAATATAGGAAGAACAAAATTCATGGCCACCATACCAAAGAAAGGTAGATTGTAATCCTCAATCCGTGTTACGTAATATGTTACTTCTTCCGGAATATTTGAATACCATATCAGCATAAACTGAGAAAACCACAGGTACGCCCAAAAGATACTAAAACCGAACATAAATTTGGCCAAATCATGAATATGACTGTCATTTACCTCTGGCAAATAATCATTAGACTTTAAATATACGGTTACCATAGCAATTACTGTAATTCCTGAAACAATCATACTCGAAAAAACATACCATCCGAAAAGTGTACTGAACCAGTGTGGATCAACACTCATAATCCAATCCCACGACATCATTGATTCTGAGATTAAATAGAACACCAAAAATGCTGCAGAAATTCTAAAGTTCAACTTAAAATTAGAATTATCATCTGATTCGTCTTGCTTCAAAGAAAGCTTTCTAGAGTATTCTCTATACAATATCCAGCCTCCTAAAAAGATAGCTGCCCTTACTAAAAAGAAAGTTGGGTTTAAGAACCCTGCCTTTGCTTGTAAAAGTTTATCATGTGCAACGACATCAGCATCCATCCAAACAAAAAGATGATTATAATGCATAACGGACAATACTAAAATAACGAAAATAATAATACCTCCAGGAACCAAATAAGACGTAATACCTTCCATCACCCTAAACAGTATTGGTGCCCAACCTGCTTGGGAAGCCCTTTGTATGGCATAAAATGCTAATACCCCCAATGCAATCATAAAGAAGAAAAAAGCCGCAACATACAATGCTGCCCATGGTTTATTTTGCAATTGGTGTAATAAATGTTCATCATGGGATGCGTCGTGACCTTCGGCATGAGCCTCTTCCCCATGGTCTTCAGCAACCACATGGGTGGCTTCACTGGCATGCCCTTCATCATGGCTAGCCACCAAGGCCTTGGCCTCTTCAACTGTACTAGGAGCTGACATAAAACCAAACCCAATACCCAATAACCCAACTGCCATCAATATGAAGGAAGCCATTTTTAATTTATTTGAAAACGTGTACATATCTTTAATCTATGTATTATTTTATAAATCTTGTTTCAATTTCATTACGTACTCGGCCACTTGCCAACGTTCTTCATGATTTAATTGCGTTGCATGCGAACCCATTGAGTTCAACCCATAATAAATCACATGGTTTACACTCCCAACGGAAATGTTGCGGGCAACATCCGCATAATTTGGAACTCCGAGAATTTTTTCCCTTTTCACCAAAGTACCTTGGCCATCTCCCTTACTTCCATGACATATGGCACAATATATATCGTACAACTCTTTACCCTTAATTAAATTTGTCTCTTTCATCAGCGAATCCAACGGGCTTATATTTAGTCTTGAAAGCTCTTTTCCTTCCATTGTATTTTCCAAACCATAAGGTATATATCCTCTTGGAATGGTGTTCCCACCAGGAAACATTGCCTCTGACCCATTGGGAAGAAAATCGACTTCCTGATAAGCTTCATAACCCACTGGTTCGTACATATTTGGCATAAACTGATAGTTTGGACTCTCCTTATCCGCACAGGCGGTAACACATAGTACCAAAACAAACGCAATTCCTATTTTAATAAAACTGTTCATCATCTTATGACTACTTTTCTGAAACATTGATTTCAACTGCACCAGTGTCTATCAACAAGTTCTTTAATTCCTTTTCGTTATCATGAATGGCCAATTCCATTACAAAATGGTCATCGGTCGTTCTTACATCAGGGTTTTCGGCCTCTTTAAATGGCCACAACCTACTTCTCAAATAAAAGGTTATTACCATTAAATGCGCTGCAAAGAATACGGTCAACTCAAACATAATGGGTACAAATGCAGGCATATTCTCCAAATAACTAAAACTTGGCTTACCTCCAATATCCATCGGCCAATCTTGGATCATTATATAATCCATCATAACAATTGATATAACAAGGCCAATACAGCCATAAATAAAAGAAGTTATGGCAATTCTTGTAGGTGCCAATCCCAAAGCCTTATCAAGGCCATGCACCGGAAATGGGCAATATACCTCCTCGATATGATGTTTGGCGTCCTTAACTTTTTTGACTGCGTGCATCAGCACATCGTCATCATTATAATACGCATGTATAACTTTAGATGCCATATCTATTACTTGTTATTTAATTTTTTAGCCTGTCCTGCCCAATCATCGCGTTGCGCCCTTCCAGGGAATGATTCAGTGATTGAATCCAATAAATTATATTCCTTTTCAGTCATTCGACTCATTTGTGCAAACGTAAATATCCCAATTTGGTTCAAGGTCTTCTCCATTTGAGGGCCAATACCTTTGACCTTTTTAAGGTCATCAGCTGTATCCTTACTTGAATCAAAAGTTCCAATTGAATCCAATAAACTGGCAACGTCCTTTTCATCAGATTTTGTTTTTGCAGCTGTCTCCACATTTTCCTTAACAACGGTGCCCCCATTGATTTGATATAACGGTTTTCCAGCTTCCCTTAATTTTTTATACTTCTCACCTGAAGATTTCAAAATGGTCTTAACCTCTGCCTGGGCAATCACCGGAAATGTTCTTGCATACAATAAGAAAAGAACAAAGAAGAAACCTATAGTTCCAATAAATATTCCTATATCCACGAATGTTGGTGAGAACATGCTCCAAGAAGAAGGCAGATAATCTCTATGTAATGAAGTAACAATAATCACAAAACGTTCGAACCACATTCCAATATTCACTATAATTGAGATAAAGAATGAGAACATTATACTTGTTCGGAGCTTTTTAAACCACATAAACTGCGGGGAGAAAACATTACAACTCATCATTGCCCAATAGGCCCACCAATAAGGTCCTGTAGCCCTGTTCAAAAAAGCATATTGCTCATATTCAACTCCTGAATACCATGCCATGAACAACTCCGTAATATAAGCACAGCCTACAATGGTACCCGTAATCATGATTACAATGTTCATGAGTTCAATGTGCTGAACGGTAATATATGCCTCAAGATGACACACTTTTCTCATTATAATCAATAAGGTATTTACCATTGCAAATCCTGAGAATACAGCACCCGCAACAAAATACGGAGGAAATATTGTGGTATGCCATCCAGGAATTACCGACGTAGCAAAGTCCATAGATACAATGGTGTGCACAGAAAGCACCAATGGTGTTGCCAAACCTGCCAATACCAGAGAAACTTCCTCGAAACGTTGCCAGTCTTTTGCACGACCTGTCCAACCGAAACTTAAAAGGCTATATATTTTCTTTTGAAATGGAAGTACCGCTCTATCACGAATCATTGCAAAATCGGGTAATAATCCTGTCCACCAGAATACCATTGACACAGAAAGATATGTTGAAATCGCAAATACATCCCAAAGTAAGGGTGAGTTGAAATTCACCCATAATGAGCCAAATTGATTCGGAATTGGAACCACCCAATAAGCCAACCAAGGACGACCCATATGTATCACAGGGAACAATGCAGCTTGAATCACCGAAAATATTGTCATTGCCTCAGCAGAACGGTTTATTGCCATTCTCCATTTTTGCCTAAAAAGTAAAAGTACCGCCGAAATCAAGGTTCCTGCGTGACCAATACCAACCCACCAAACAAAGTTGGTAATATCCCAAGCCCAGTTTACGGTCTTATTCAACCCCCAAGTTCCAATACCTGTAGAGATTGTGTAAATTATACAACCAACACCCCAAAGGAATGCAACCAACGCTATGGTAAAGACAATCCACCAATGTTTGTTGGCCCTTCCCTCAACAGGAGCAGCGATATCCACGGTTACATCATGGTAGCTTTTGTCTCCAAGTACTAGGGGTTTTCGTATAGGTGCTTCGTAATGCGACGCCATAATTTTTGTTAAGTTACTTTGCTAAATATTTTATTTTTATGCTTCGTTGCTATTTCTCACTTTAACGTGATAAAAAACATTGGGTTTTGTTCCTACATGCTCCAATAAATGGTACATACGATCACTTTCCCTCAACTCGGCAATCTCACTTTTCTTATCATTGATATCACCGAACACAATGGCACCATTACTACAGGCCATTGAACAAGCGGTTTGGAATTCCCCATCTTTAATGACCCTTCCATCCCTTTTGGCATCAAGAATCGATTTCTGTGTTTTTTGAATACACATAGAACATTTTTCAATAACACCTCTAGATCTAACGGTAACATCTGGGTTAATAACCATTTTACCCAAGTCGTTGTTCATGTTATAATCGAACTCATCATTATTATTATACAAGAACCAATTGAACCTACGCACTTTATACGGACAGTTGTTTGCACAATATCTCGTACCTACACATCTGTTATAAGCCATTTGATTCTGGCCTTGACGACCATGTGAAGTCGCTGCAACCGGACAAACTGTTTCACAAGGGGCATGGTTACAATGCTGACACATTATTGGCTGGAAAGCAACTTGGGGGTTAGTCGCAGGGTGTTCCAACTCTCCAAATCCACCTAATGAACCTTTACCACCTGAAAGTCCATCAAATTCATCCTTTTTAATATTATCCTCTTCAAAGGAATCTTCAGAAGAATAGTATCTATCGATACGCAACCAGTGCATATCCCTTGAACGTCTTACCTCTTGTTTGCCGACCACAGGAACGTTGTTCTCGGCACCACAAGCAATAACACAGGCACCACAACCGGTACACGCATTCAAATCAATGGACATATTGAAATGGTGCCCAATGGAGCGATCAAAACTATCCCATAAGTCAACCGAAGTCGCTGGCACTTCTTGATGGTTTAAAGACACTACAGGGACTACATTCCATTCAGCGTGATTCTTGGTATTGAAAATTTCTAAACTTGTTTCTTTGATAATATCCCCTCTACCCATCAAGGTATTATGCAATTGCATAGAAGCAAATTCATGCATTCCGGAAGACTTTTCTATTGTAGCGGATTGCACATTGTTAAAACCTTGATACAAAGGATAGGCATTGACACCTGTTTGCATCTCGGATTTCATTCCTACTTGCCTACCGTATCCCAAGGCCATTCCTATAGAACCCGAAGCTTGACCTGGCTGTATGATGACAGGTACATTATCTATTGAGATACCGTTCACTGTTAGCCTGGCATAACTACCATTCAAACCACCATTGGCGACATTCTCATTTATGAATCCTAAATTTTCGGCATCCTTCTTGGAAACCATAACATAGTTATCCCAAGAAACCCTTGAAATTGGATCAGGGAATTCCTGCAACCATGGGTTACCGGCCTGTTGACCATCTCCCATTCCTACTTTTGAATATAAAGTAAGTTCCATGCCTTCACCACTGGTGGCGTTTGCCAAACTACGAACAGCAGCAGATATATCAACAGTGGATGAAGTTTCACTCTCATCGACATCTGTAATTTCTATCTCTTCACTCAACGCACCAGAAGCGGCAACATAAACCCCATCGTGTAAGGCTTGGTTCCACTCACTTTCTCCCAAAAGGTCAGCACTCCATGTTTCCTTTATATAATCGTAATAGCTCTTATCGCTTCCCATCCACTGCAACAAAGCGTTTTGCAGCTGTCTGGTATCAAAAAGCTCCTTAATTGTCGGTTGGATCAAACCGTAATGTCCTTTCTTAATTTCAGTATCCCCCCAAGACTCTAAATTATGGTTAGCCGCAGCAGTGATATTGGCCATTTCGGTTGTTTCATTCCAATTCGTGGAAAATGCCACCGAAAGATCTACTTTTTCTATCCCTTCAGCAAATTCAGCTGCATTGGGCAAAGTATACATAGGATTGACACCATCCATAATCAACGCACCTACACTACCGGCCCTCATATCCGATATCAATGCGTTCACATTTTCAATATTGCCTTGTCTAACATATTTGGGTGCCTCAGCATCAAACGCCTTGCTACCCAACATTTCATTGATGGCCAGAACAATTGTCTGAGCATTTACATCAGCCAAACCAGTAACGACAACCGCACTGTTTTTGTTCTTTTTAATTTCGGCAACGACAGCATCTAAAACTTCTGGTACGCCCGTAGGCAAATCACCACTAACACCGGTCCCATTCAATTTGGCATATAGATGGGCCAATGCGACTTTTTGAAACATTGGCGCCAATGGCACACGCTTATCCGCATTGGCACCAGTCAAGGACATATTGGCCTCGAACTGCACATGCTTTGACATTTTTCCATTTTTTGGAACCCGTCCTTTTGAATATCCACTGTCATAGCCACCGCCTTGCCAATCCGAAAGGAAATCAGCTCCGAAAGAAACAATGACCTCTGCCTTTTCAAAATCATAATCCGCTAAAGCGCGTTCGCCGTACTTGGCTTCAAATGCAGATAGCGCACCTTCTTCAGAAATTGCATCGTAGGTAACGTGATTAACAACACCGTACATTTCCTTGAATTCAGCGATAAGCTTTGCAGTTGACGGACTTGCATATGTCTGGGTTAGTAAAGCTATTTGTTTACCAGATGTTTTTAAAGCATTCAATTTAGCCTTTACCTCATCATCAACAGCACTCCATTCAACAGGTTCGCCATCTTTTAGCGGGCCTTGTAATCTTGTACTATCATAAAGCGACAACACAGATGCCTGAACACGTGCGTTAGCACCTCCGTTTACTTTTGCATCCGTATTATTTTCGATTTTAATCGGCCTACCTTCTCTGGTTTTCACCAAGACACTGGTAAAGTCAAAACCGTTGGCAATCGTAGTTGCGTAATAATTGGCAACACCGGGAATAATATTTTCTGGTTGAACAACGTAAGGAATAGACTTTCTCACCGGACCTTCGCAAGCTGCCAAAGAAGCGGCGGCTGTACTGAAGCCAACGTATTTTAGAAAATCCCTTCTATTTGTGTTGGTTTCAGACAAATTATCTTTGTCTCCCAAAAACTCGTCAACAGGAATTTCTTCAACAAATTCATTCTGCCTTAGCGTCTCAACAATGGAATCGTTTGGATTTAACTCCACTTCGTTTTTCCAATATTTTTTGTTTGATGCCATACGATCTATCTGTAATTAGCTACTTGATTTATTAATAATGACATTTTCCACATTCCAACCCACCCATTTGGGCAACTGTAAGTTGGTCAACTCCATATTTCTTGGAAAGCTCCTCATGGATTTTCGCGTAATATTCATTACCCTCTACTTTCACGTTCGTCTCTCTGTGACAATTAACGCACCATGCCATAGTCAAAGGCGAGTACTGTGTCATAATTTCCATTTCCTCAACAGGACCATGGCAAGTCTGACATTCAACCCCTGCAACTTCAACATGCTGGGAATGGTTAAAATAAACCAAGTCAGGAAGATTATGCACCTGAACCCATTCCACTGGCTGGGTATTGCCGGTATATTTTTGATCTTCCTCATCCCAACCCACAGCTTTATACAACTTTTTGATTTCAGCAGTATAAAATTCATTGGTATACCCATTGGCCAAATCTTCTTTGGATGGTCCTTCTGGATTACCTTGATATTCGTAGATTGATTTATGACAATTCATACAAACATTCAACGAAGGAATACCGGAGTGCCTAGATACCCTTACGGAGGAGTGACAATACTTACATTCAATTTTATTATCACCCGCATGAATTTTATGCGAATAGTGAATGGGTTGAATTGGTGTATATCCTTGATCTATCCCAATTTGCATCACCCAACCATACGCAAAATAAGCCCCAGCCAACAGCAGAAATATAACCGACACCAAAACCAAAAACTGGTTCTGCGCGAAAGCCCTCCATAAAGGCAAACGTTGTTCACCCTTCGTCTTTTCCAAATCAACCCCATTTGCAGCTGCAATTCGTTTTAATGTTCTTTGGACCAAAACCAGCATCATTATTAAAAGACCGAACACAATTGCCAAGGCTCCCAATATCATTTCATTCGATATGCCCGAAGACTTACCCTCCCCTCCTTCAGCAACCTGAGCACCTGCCGCAACGACCGGCGCTGGCCGTGGGGCCGCTGTATATGCAAGAATATCATCAATATCGGCATTTGACAAGGTCGGGAAAGCGGTCATAGGAGCCTGGGCATACTCTGTATAAACCTTATTGGCATATGCGTCGCCCGATTTTATCATTCCCGAACTATTCTTTATCCAAGTATATAGCCATTCACGATCCAAACCTTCATCCTCACTAAGACGGGATTCAACATTTGCCAATGGCGGTCCCGTCATTTTTCGAGTCAAAGAGTGACAAGCAGCACAATTCTGGTTGAAAAGCGTCTTGCCCTTTGCAGCATCACCTCCAAATCCTTCCGTCACCGCAACATCGCTTGTTGCAGCTGCTTCATCTTGGGCAAAAAGAGAAATGGAAAAAAGCATGAAAACTACGAGACTGATACCTAAAACTTTAGAAATTTGATTGCGGTATGTTACCTTTTTCATAAATAGAATATTTCAATCGAAATTTGGCATGATTATTACTATATTACAGGGTAAAACAGTTCCTTTTCACCACGCCTGAATTGAACGCAAAAATACGGATTAGACTTTATCTGCAAAATGTTAAGGTATTGATAATTATAATTTATACTTGTTCTAAATAAAAGGCAAAAGTTTTGATTGGATTTTAAAAAATTACTTTTGTGAAAATGAAAATATCACAAAACGGAAACACCATGAAATTATTAGGATTTCTAGCACTTGCAATACTATGCGTGACTGTTAGCCATGGTCAAGAAGGCCAGATAAATGTTCAACAGGATGCTAAAATTGCAATGCTATTGGACATTTATAAAACGGCGAATGGGGACCATGAATATTATAGAATACAAGTGGGCTTTGGATCTTTTGACAAGGCCCAATCGATTAAGGAAAATGTTGAAGTAGATTTTCCGGACCTGTTTTCAAAAATAGATTTTGACTCGCCCACTTATCGTGTTCGCTTAGGTCGTTTTAAGACCAAACTTGAAGCAGAACGGAAATTCAAGGAAGTTCGGGTAAAGTATCCCGATGCGATGATACTAAAACCAAAAAAATCGACTTGAAAAAGTCGATTTTTTTTGATTCTTTGATTGAAATTTATTTTGTCTTCAATTTCTTTTTAACCGCTACTTCCTGGAAGGCCTCAACAATATCCAATTCCCTGATGTCGTTGTAATTTTTAACCTGTAATCCGCAATCGTATCCCTTTGCAACTTCTTTTACATCATCCTTAAATCGTTTTAAAGAAGCTAGTTCACCAGTATAGATTACAACGCCATCCCGAATAAGTCGGATGTTTGAATTACGGAATATTTTACCACTGGTAACCATACAACCTGCAATGGTTCCGATTTTTGAAATTTTAAAGGTTTCACGGATTTCCGCTGTCCCCGAAATTTCTTCCTTCATTTCTGGAGAAAGCATTCCTTCCATCGCATCCTTAAGGTCATTGATGGCATCATAAATGATGGAATACATTCTAATATCAATCTCCTCTTTATCAGCGACTGACCGGGCATTGCCCATTGGTCTAACATTAAAGCCAATTATAACCGCATCTGAAGCTGATGCCAAAAGAACATCTGACTCGGTAATAGGACCAACTCCTTTATGGATTATATTGACCTGAATCTCATCTGTGGATAATTTCTGGAATGAATCGGTCAATGCCTCAACAGAACCATCAACATCTCCTTTAAGAATAATATTCAATTCCTTGAAATCGCCCAAGGCTATTCGCCTTCCTATTTCGTCCAGCGTAATATGACGTTGTGTTCTTACGGATTGCTCTCTTTGCAATTGTGATCTTCTTGTCGCAATTTGCTTGGCCTCGCGTTCATCTTCAAGCACATTGAATTTATCCCCGGCTTGTGGTGCGCCATCCAAACCAAGTATTGAAATTGGCCTCGAAGGACCAACTTCCCTAATTTCCTTGCCTCTCTCATCGTGCATAGCTTTTACCTTACCACTGCAAGTACCAGCCAAGACGTAATCCCCGATTTTCAGGGTTCCCGTCTGTACCAAAATCGTTGACACATAACCTTTACCCTTATCCAAGAAAGCTTCGACAACTGTACCGGAAGCCAATTTGTTAGGATTGGCCTTCAACTCTAAAAGCTCAGCTTCTAGAAGTACTTTCTCCAACAATTCCTTGACTCCTTCACCAGTTTTAGCAGAAATATCATGGGATTGGATTTTACCTCCCCAATCTTCTACCAGTAAATTCATTTGAGCAAGACCTTCCTTGATCTTATCGGGATTGGCCGTAGGCCTATCTATCTTGTTTATTGCGAATACGATGGGGACACCAGCTGCTTGCGCGTGGCTAATAGCTTCCTTTGTTTGCGGCATGATGTCATCATCAGCTGCCACAACGATAATCGCAATATCCGTCAATTGCGCACCACGGGCTCGCATCGCCGTAAAGGCCTCGTGACCTGGGGTATCCAAGAATGAGATTTTCTGACCATCGGCCAAGGTAACACCATATGCACCTATGTGCTGGGTAATTCCGCCACTTTCCCCTGCTATCACATTCTCCTCACGAATATTATCCAATAAAGAAGTTTTACCGTGATCTACATGACCCATTACAGTAACAATCGGAGCCCTTGGTTTCAAATCTTCCGGGGCATCCGCTTCTTCAATAATACTCTCCTCGATATCGGCAGTTACGAATTCCACTTCATAACCGAATTCATCAGCTACGATAGATAATGTTTCAGCATCTAATCGCTGGTTCATGGTAACCATAATACCCAAAGACATGCAAGCCGATATTATTTCTGTAGTACCAACATTCATCATCGTCGCAATCTCATTCGCTGTAACAAATTCAGTGACTTTTAGAGTTTTGCTTTCTATTTCTTGCAACTCAATATCAGCTTCTGTCTGCTGACGGCGCTGATCTCTTTTATCTCTACGATATTTAGCACCTTTCCCCTTTTTGGATTTACCCTGCAGTTTTTCAAGGGTTTCCCTTACTTGTTTTTGCACATCTTCTTCAGATGGCTCAACCTTATTGATGGTTGCAAAACGCTTACCTCCTTTTCTAGCACCTGGTCCGCCAACTCTTGGAGCCGCACCTTTACCAGGAGCACCTTTAC
>JAGLKG010000376.1 GCA_023141835.1 Maribacter sp.
TCATTTTTTGTATAATAACCCAGCAGCCCATTTTTCCATTTCAAAGGCGGAATACCAGCCTGTCGGGCAGACAGGGATTTTCTAATGCATATTTCGGGTTAAATGGTCATGGAATAGAGTTTAGCATTTTTAAGTTCAAATTTTAGTTTGATATTTTTTCCTTTCACTTCCCTTTTTAAATCAAGAAGCCCATCGGTGATCGTGTCTAAAATTGGTTTTGCCCTTGCGATTTCCTGGTCATTTTCATCCAGAACAGTGATTGTCACACTGCCTCTATCCCCCACATCAGCAGTTATACTCATGGGTTGACCATGATAGGGCATTGCAGCTGTAATGATCGTAGCAACCTTACTGTTATTTATTGGCACATACCCGGCAAATCCATCGGGCCTCAATGTAGCCAGACATAGTGATCCTATCCTCCATGAAGTATGAAGCCAGTCACTACCTCCGTAATAGAGACTAATACCATCTTTTGAAAAAACGGGATTGGCGCAGGCATAAACACAACCATAATCATAATCTAATTCTTTGGATGAATTTGGAATCAAAGGAGTACCAGGTGAAATACGATTCCATTTTTTGGTGTCTGGGCTCCACGCCAATTCGGTATGCACTCTATCAGAAACCTGATTGTGAACAGCCAGCAAACCCAAATAGACACCACCATAAAAAAACGTTGGCATTGCGTATGGTTGCAAGTTTTCATCTTCAGCTTTAATAACCTGCTCTGCCTTAGACCAATCTATAAAATTCTCACTCTCAATCCTAGCCACTTCTCGTCCCATATCTCCCCATGTCCTTGTTATTCCAACATACTTACCAAGCGTAGGCGCCCAAAATGCGTTGTTGTGTGTGTCACCAGCTACATCCACTCCCTTACATTTTTGTTCATCGCCCCAATGAATCCCATCCTCAGAAAAACTTACGGCCATACCCTGAAACATTGCCTTGAATCGACGGAGGGGGTCTTTCTCATTATCATCTTTAAAGATACCCGTACCGTGTGGCCCTCGCCAAATAATGTTATTTTGGCTACTGCCTTCATAATCTATCAATCCCAAAGAAGGTTTTATCCAATTGATACCGTCCTTGGAAGTGGCGTAGCATATCGCCATTTCACGAGCTTCATCCGGATCAACATATTCTTTAGATTTACGCTGCTCAAGTGTCATGCCCCTTGTTGAATAATCCACCACAAATGGACTGTACCAGCATTTGAATAATTGCTCTTCCCGATCAAATATCACATTACCATAAAGGTTGTCGATTCGTTTCTCCCAAGGTTTGTCTTCTTTGAAAAGTGGATTATTCGGATGTTTCTTAACTTCCCCCACCTCGAGCTTTGCATTATCCGTGCGCTCAATAATGCGGGCATCTAAAAATAAAAGCCGCGAAACGTCATCCTTGTCTATTGTTTTCACGTTGCTTGAACACGAAAGTGATGCCATGGCCAGAATTGAAAGCACTACTATTGTTCCTTTTGAAGGGTTGATCATATGCATATTTATTTAAAAAAATCACAAACCCATTTGAAGCATACGCAATGAACGCGAAACCGGCAACAGAACCAGTTTCTATTGACGTTACTTACCCCAGATCGATTTCATTTCGAATACCTCTAGTGATTTTATGTTAATTCTTTCGTCCTCAGGACTAAATGCCAGCGGTTCTTGATCTATGGTTTGTGTTCTAGGTAAGATCATTGTTAAACGGCCATTATCCACAAAAACTTCGATACTCGTTCGATCAATAATAATCTCATAAGTGATTTCATTGCTTCCATTTTCTGGCATGTACTTGAATATTAGCTCTTCGTCCCTATATATGAAGGTGTTATTTCGGATCGTATACCTCAACTCATCTTGTCCGAAACTTAACCTGTAACCGTTCGTTGATATGTTGTCAATCACGCACTTGACGTGCAACACGTCTGTTCCAATGTTTTTTAGGTGCTCATTTGCTTGCTCTCCTGATATATTTTCCCAACTGTATGCTTTGCTGTGCAGTTCTTCGATCTCAGCTACTGGCTCATTAAACATCCTAACCCCTTTGGCAGTTGTTCGCAGAGTTAGCTCTGTGGGAAAGGCCATCATCATATTAAAGGGCATCCCAGGACTCTGTATCGTTCCCCAACCGAGTTGAATTCTTCGCCCATCCTCTTCGGGGATATTCTCATAGGTTTGTGCAGCAAAAAACTCTCCGTTGATATAGTTATGAGCGCCTGATGTGACCTTAAATTCCTTACCATCAAAATCACCTAACACATAGTCGCCACCAGCATCGTAAACTACCCATTTAGTATTTTCAGCGTCGCCATCTATTGGGAGTTCGAATAGCTCGGGGCACTCCCAGAAAGTTTCGAAGTGGCTTTGTTGTTCCCAATCTTTGAGATTGTCAGAATTGAAAATCGACAAGCCAATTCGCTCAAACAGGATCATTACCCACTTTTGTGTCGGTTCATGCCAAAATACATTCGGATCCCGATCATTGCCCGTACCCAATAGCTCTCGTCGATCTCCGATAACGGGATTTCCTTCATACTTTGTCCAGGTCCTGCCCCTATCGTTGGAGTAGGCAATACTTTGCCGCTCAAGTGGTGTTTCTCCAGCAGCTTCCTGGTCCCTTTCGGGAAACCATGTTGATGTGTAGATCGCCACCATTACATTTTCATCGCCAGATTGAAAGCCTGAAGTATTCGCATAATCAATCACAGCTGATCCTGAATATGCCACTCCAATTTCATCCGGATATAGTGCTTCTGGTAACTGTTCCCAGCGCAATAAATCAGTACTTACCGCATGCCCCCAGTGCATGTTTCCCCAATCATATCCATATGGATTGTGCTGATAAAATAAGTGATATTCGCCATCATAATAAATCAGGCCATTTGGATCGTTGATCCATCCTCTCATAGTCGAGAAGTGTATCTGAGGCCTGAAGTCCTCACTGTAAACATTATCCAGGTATTTCCTGTTATCAGAAACATAAACAAGGTTAAGGCCCTTTTTTTCCTCTCCATATCTAGTCTTAAGTGTGGCTTTTTTATTTCCGAATTCACTAACGTCCAGAAATACCCAAAAATCCGGATTTGCATCGGGTAGAAAAATATCAAATTCGCGAACTGCCTCATTCTCTACTATCAGTTGGAGCCTGGTCTCGTCATTTCCATCGTACGACACTGGCAAATGGACGTACTGCTTGTCCAGTTTAAGTTTTACATTGTTTTGTGCCAATGCACCTGAGCAAATCAGCGTCATGGTTACTAAGACTATTATTTTCATTTTCGCTAACTGAGTTGGTTTAGTTTAAGTTGTAATTTCTAGTTCCATTGAGATTATTAATCAATTCTGAAATTAAGGATCAAGTTATTTAATTTGTGTAGAAATCTCCTGTTTTGGTTCTGTCGCATCAGTGAACATTTGCAATAAATTTCAATTAATGAGAAAAATATATGTGTTGATATTCAAGCACCTACCTTTTTCATGACTGCTATTATTGTCTAAAAATAGCCTAATTTTAACAGATGCGACAGAACCTATGTTCTTGCTCCCTAAGCATAACCTACACTATAGTAGTTCTGTTTTTAATTTTAATTGTCAAAGACACCTTTCTTACCAACTGGGATATCAGTATTCTTTCGTTTTTTAGGTGTTTTTTACATTTTTTCTAAAACGCATGTTCAAAAACTCAATGGCCAATGAAAATACGATCGCGAAATACAAATACCCTTTGGGTATTGCACCGATATGCTGTTGAAACAATTCGGTATTTGACAAATGCGCTCCTTCGGTAATCAACATAAAACCAATAAGTATCAAAAAAGAGAGTGCCAGCATTTGTATGGCGGGATGTTTATTCACAAAATTGCTGACCGGATTTGCAAATGCCATCATGATGATTATTGAAACAATCACAGCTATGATCATTAATGGAAGCGCTCCTTGAAGTCCGTTAGTCATACCAACCGCCGTCAAAACGGAATCAAAGGAAAAGACTATGTCGATTAAAACTATTTGTACAATGACTTTAACAAATGATGCGGCCACTGCCTTAACCTTACTATGCGAAATATTCTCAACCTTTTGATGAATTTCACTAGTACTCTTATAGATAAGAAAAATACCCCCTAAGAACAGTACCATGCTCTGCCCAGTTATATTGGCTCTTAGCCAGGAATAATCAAAACTGAAAAATGCATCTTTCATGGCAATTAAATAGGAGACTCCGAACAACAACAGTATCCTAAAAAGCATAGCCAATAACAACCCCAATCTAATGGCCTTTTTTTGGTTGTCTTCAGATAGTTTTCCTGCAGTAATCGAGATGAATATAATGTTGTCGATACCTAAAATAATCTCTAAGAAGGTTAAGGTTATGAGTACCACCCAGGTATCTGCCTGTGAAAATAGTTCGACCATTTGTTTGTTTTATTTAATTGTTAATAGGTTTTACCTTATTTTTTTCTTTGGCATTTTTAATTCTAAGGAATTCTAAGATATTCTCCATATCCAAGGCACCGACAATACGCTCATTTTTCATTACTGGTATCAAGCTAGCTTTTTGATGTTATATTTGCTGAAAGGCTTCTTCTAATGGGGAATCTACTTCTAGAAAAACAAAATCCTTGTTCCTTATTTTACCCACGGCTTCATTTTCTCGTCTGGCTAACTACGCCTATATAATATTGTCGCTACTTATAGTGCCTAAGGGTAGACTTGTTTTGGTAACCAAAAAGTTTTTCTCTGACCTTTTAAAAGAAAAGTAACAGCGGTTTTTCCAGTTCATTTTCTATTCTAAACTTGCAATAAGCTTTTGCGGTAAGGGCAAAACCATTGGAGATGCCTATACCCCTTGGGCTTAGTTGATTTTACATTTCTCCCAATGAGGTGTTCTTGCCACCTACTTTAGGTACATCTTTATTAGAAATTTGATCAAAGAAAAGAATGTGTTCTGATGCTTCCATGTTTAAAATAATTTAGGGTTAGACCAAATACCCCTTTTTTGAAGGGTTATTGGCACATTCAAATTAGGCTGCAAACTATTCTTAAAGTATTTTATAGCAAATGATATTTGTCACTTGGAACAAATCCTGCCTAGCTTCAACTTTTGACCAAACCGCACGCTTGAACTATTTCATTTCCCTATGCACTATATTTAAACTACTTAAGCAGGTTTTTTAGGTTATACTTTCAACAATCAGGCACTAAGAATCCTTTTAAAACGAACTGACCGATATCATGGTTTATGGAAAAGGTACAGTTTACTTTTGGTCATGATAAACAAGAGGCTTTCGTACCCCATTGCGCTTTCAACACCTTGGTCGATGAGTTAAAAAAATTATCGAAAAAGAAAACATCTACCTTGCCATTATGGGAACTCAAGGGGCAACTGGGGCAGGTGACATCTTATTAGGAACCAATACCAGACATGTAATTAAAAAGGCGGCCTGTCCTATACTAGCGGTTCCCTCCGACTTTACGTATAAGACTCCCACGGATTTTATTTCCTACGGACTATGGTATGGTGTGCCAAAAGGAAAAATTAAGGGTACTGTTAGAGATTGCCAAACAACATCGTTCACAAATCGACCTGCTCTATGTCTCAGGAGGGCAAGGACTTAATTCAGGTCAGTTGTCACGTAAAGTAGGTATAGAAGATATCCTAAAAGGTATTCCCTGTCAATTTCATATCGACCCCGATAATATAATACCGGAAGCGATTATTGATTTTAGCTTTGAGAATAATACCGATTTATTGGTAATGCTAAGGTTAAAACATCCTTTATTAGAACGTCTTTTTTCTAAATCGTTGATAAGGGATTAGTGTTCAATCTTATGTTTCCACTTATGGTCATTCCACATGAGACAAAAAATTGAGCTTTTACCGCATATTCTTGTAACAACTGATTTTTCCAATAACGCTTATAACGCACTATTTTATGCTACCCATCTGCTTGGAAGATCAATGCAAAGTTCACTTGTAAAACGGGTGAGTTTCAATTTGGCAATCCCTTTTTTTTATAATCCCAGGCAATGACTGATAAATGTCATGGCAGAGCTGCCCTTCGGATTCTATTTTTACCTGATAAACGTAAAATTACATCATGGATAAACGAATTTTGTTGCCAACCGATTTTTCCAAAAATGCCTTGAACGCAATTCGGTATGCACTGGACATGCACGAAAAGGAAAAATGTGAGTTTTATTTATTGAACGTCTATCAAGTGAAAGGCTACTCTACCAAAAGTATAATGGTACCAGAACCGGGGGATGTTGACTATGAAGCGGCCAAAAAATATTCTTTAGACGGTTTAGACAAACAAATGGAAATATTGAGCTTACGTGAAGAGAACCCAAAGCATAGGTTTTATAAGATTTCGCAATACAATTCCATTCTGTACGGGGTAAAGAATGTCATTGACAAAAAAGATATTGATCTGGTCGTTATGGGAACCAAAGGTGCAGGAGGTACAAGATCCGCGATTTTTGGAACGAATACTGTCGATATCATGGAAAAGGTAACGGAGTGTCCGGTTCTAGCCATACCCGAAAATGTACGATTTGCCTCCCCGAAAGAAATTGTTTTCCCAACTGACTTTAAAGCGAGCTTTAAAAGAAAGGAACTTCAGGTTCTTTTGGATATCGCCAAGAACCATAAGTCGGCCATTCGAGTACTTCATATCATGGAAAGTTCCAAGCTGAGCAAGACACAAGAAAACAATAAGGCGCTATTGGATCATATGTTGGACGAGATGGATCATAGCTTTCATACCATGTCGGATATCAAAGTGCAAAAAGGTATCATCACCTTTATTGAAAGCAGGGAAAGCGGTATGGCTGCCTTTATGAACAAAAAGCACATGTTCTTTGGCAGTATCCTTTCCAATCCCTTGGTAAAGGAGTTAGGTTACTATTCAGAAATTCCGATTTTGGTATTAAAAGACATGTAGCTACGTCAGACCTTAGGAGACTAATTTAGTTAAAAACTAAGTTACATCTATTATGATTGAAATGACCAAAGAAATCAAGGAATATGTGGTTCTGTCGCATCTGTTCAAAATAAGTATAAAAGTTTGATTTGGACCTTGTTTTATGATGCTAATGAGATAAAGG
>JAGLKG010000377.1 GCA_023141835.1 Maribacter sp.
ACATCGATTGATAATGATGCCGAATTGATTGAAATTGCCAAAGATTTCTTTGGAAATGATGAAAGGGTACAGATAATCTGTGAAGATGGTTCGGAATGGATTGCAAAGCATTCCAAAGAGAAATTCGATTTGATTTTTGCAGATGCTTGGCCTGGGAAATACGAAGGAATCGAACAAATCCTTGATATGGTCAATGTAGGCGGATTTTATATCATTGATGATATGACTGCACAGTCTAACTGGCCTGAGGGTCATCAAGAGCACGTTGATAATTTGATTGATTATTTAGAACAGCGTAACGATTTTACAATAACAAAAATGGAATGGTCTACAGGCTTGATCATTGCGGTACGAAAATATTTATAAGAGTTAATATTCATGGAAAAACAATGGTTTACAATTTCGGTTTATTCTGAGAACAATGTGGGATTGTTAAATAGAATATCAGGAATATTCTTAAAGAGACACATTAACATAGAGAGTCTAAACGTTTCTAAATCAGAAATCGAGAATGTTTCTAAGTTCACGATAGTGGTCAATACTAATGAGGATTGGACCAAGAACATTGTTGGACAAATCGAAAAGCAAATTGAAGTGATCAAAGCTTTTTATCACAACGATGACGATATCATCTATCAGGAATCGGCATTGTTCAAGATAGCTTCACATTTATTATTTGACGAACGTCAAATCCAAAACATTATTAAGGAAAGTAACTCGCAGATTGTTACAGTGTCCAGGGATTTCTTTGTTTTGGCAAAATCTGGAAGAAGGTATGAAATTGATGAAATGCATGATCAATTGGAACCGTTCGGAATTATGCAGTTTGTACGCTCTGGGAGATTAGCAGTTACCAAGGCAGAAATGCCGATTACAACAATATTAAACGATTTTTATCTAGATAAATAATTAAAAACGAGAATTTAAAATGGCAAATTATTTTAATACACTATCATTACGAGATCAATTGACGCAGTTGGGAAAATGCAGATTTATGGATAGCAGTGAGTTTTCGGATGGTGTAAACGCATTGAAAGGCAAGAAAATAGTAATTGTAGGTTGTGGGGCACAAGGTCTTAATCAAGGTTTGAACATGAGGGATTCAGGTCTTGATATTGCATACACCTTACGAGAAGCAGCGATAAAGGAACAAAGACAGTCGTATAAAAACGCTACTGAAAACGGATTTACTGTTGGTACATATGAAGAATTGATTCCATCGGCAGATTTGGTCATTAACCTTACTCCGGATAAACAACATACAAATGTGGTGAATACCATTATGCCTTTGATGAAAGAAGGTGCTACTTTGTCGTATTCACATGGTTTCAATATTGTTGAGGAAGGCATGCAAATCCGTGAAGATTTGACTGTAATAATGGTAGCTCCCAAGTGTCCTGGTTCTGAGGTTCGAGAGGAATACAAAAGAGGATTTGGAGTACCGACCTTGATTGCAGTACATCCTGAGAATAACCCACAAGGCAAAGGTTTTGAACAAGCAAAAGCCTATGCTGCGGGTACTGGAGGTCATAAGGCTGGTGTATTAGAATCATCTTTTGTGGCAGAAGTTAAATCTGATTTAATGGGTGAACAAACAATTCTTTGTGGGCTTTTGCAAACAGGTTCAATTCTTTGTTTTGATAAAATGATTGAAAAAGGTATTGATGCTGGCTATGCCTCAAAACTTATTCAATACGGCTGGGAAACCGTCACTGAAGGATTGAAGTATGGAGGGATTACCAATATGATGGACCGTTTGTCAAATCCTGCTAAAATAAAGGCCTTTGAGTTGTCTGAAGAATTAAAGGATATTATGCGCCCCCTTTTCCATAAACATATGGATGATATCATGAGTGGGCATTTCTCTAAAACCATGATGGAAGATTGGGCCAATGATGATAAAAATCTATTGAGCTGGAGAGCGGCTACAGGTGAAACAGCTTTTGAGAAAACCCCAGCGGGAGATGTTCAAATCAGTGAGCAAGAGTTTTATGATAATGGCGTATTGATGGTGGCTATGGTAAGGGCAGGTGTAGAGCTGGCTTACGAATCCATGACTGAATCAGGTATCATTGGGGAATCTGCCTATTATGAATCCTTACATGAAACTCCATTGATTGCCAATACTATTGCAAGAAAGAAACTTTTTGAAATGAACAGGGTAATTTCTGATACTGCTGAATACGGGTGTTATTTGTTTGATCATGCCTGTAAACCATTATTGGCAGATTTCATGAAAGGAATAGATACCGATGTTATTGGTAAGCCTTATGGAGAAAGTAATGGTAATGGTGTTGATAATGCTAAATTGATAACCGTAAATCAGGCACTTAGAGAGCATTCAGTAGAAATCGTTGGAGCCCGATTGAGAGCTTCAATGACGGCAATGAAGCC
>JAGLKG010000378.1 GCA_023141835.1 Maribacter sp.
GGACGAAACCGTGCTTTGGCTGTCCGGAACATCCTTTTTGGTTACCGAACCTTCACCCTCTGTGGGAAGTGCTGTGAAATATTCGATGAATTAAATCGATCTCATCTTTTGGAGAATGGAACAGATATTCGGTATATACAATTACTCCTCGGACATAGTTCTACCAAGACAATTGAAATTTATTCCCATGTGGCGGACCGGTCCTTTATGGACATCAAAGATTTATTACCTTAGTACACATAAGTAGGATATCATCAATGATGCTATCCCATTGTTAGGCATTATTAAAATAAAATAGAGCGATGTACAAAAAAACTTCGTACCTAATATTCTTTCTGTTCATAGGTTTATGTGGGCAAATCAATGCTCAAGAGTTAACAGTAATTTCTAGGTCAATTCCTAAAGGCGTAGAGATTATAAAGGATATTCCTTATATAAAGTATGAGGATCGAGAACTACTACTTGACATCTATAAGCCAGCCCATTGGGCTGGTGGTCAATTACCAACCATAGTCGTAATCCGAGGAGGTGGCTTTGCCAAAGGAGACAAAGAAGGATTCGGAACTATGGCAGCAGCTTTAGCCCTGAGAGGATTTGCAGCAGTATGTATTGAATATCGAGCATCTGATGAGGCTACATTTCCTGCTGCCGTTATGGATACCAAGTCAGCGATTAGGTGGGTTAAACTCAACGCTGAAAAATATAATTTTAAGGCTTCTTCTATTGGAGCAATTGGAGGGTCAGCTGGAGCGCACTTAGCTGCATTACTTGGAGTTTCAAGTACAGCCAATTCGTTGAATCCATCCAACGATGATGAAAATTTTAAGATTCAAGCAGTGGTTGGATTAGCAACACCTACTGATTTTAAAACATTTGCCGAGACTGATATAGTTATTAAATGGGTGGGGAAACCATTTGCAGCTAATGAAATCCTATGGCAGTCTGCATCACCCATTTCATATATCGATAAAGATTCAGCTCCAATGCTTTTAATCCATAGCTCTAGTGACAAAGCCGTACCCTATGAAGAATCTTTGTTAGCTATTGGGAAATTAGGTAAAGCAGGTGTGTATTCTGAGCTCATATTAATTCCAGATGCTCCTCATAACTTTTGGAACTTTGAAGAATGGTTTACATACACTATGGATAAGGCAGCATCCTTCTTTAAAGAACAATTAAAGAACTAAATATTGATGTTAAAATAATGCGAACAATGTTTAACACTGTTTATGAAATTATAGCCTTCTGAGGTCGGCTACGCTCCATATACCTATCGTTGTTGTTCATACCTTTAACTATGAAGAAAATATTTGAAACTGTACGTCGTCAAACAAATGTTAAATTTATAACTTAACTTTAAGCCAAGCTAGTCCACTTTCGTTTGACGACGTACACAGAATCATGTTACAGATATTATCGAATTGGTAGATTCTGAATTAAGAAAACAAAAAAAATAACGAAAGGCCAACAACGCAATTATATGCCAATACTAAAAAATTAATAAAACATGAAACGTATTATTACAGCATTTGTTTTTACAGGAATTTTAATTTCTTGTAATTCATCAGACAAAACTAAAAACGCAAAAGAGGAATCCCCTGCAACAGTAACTGTAACAGATAGAACATCAAATGATATCAAGAAACAATTAAATGCTATTGATACTGATAAAGCTTTAATTGCAACGGCCTTAATGGCTGCCCCCAAAGAAAGCAGATCGGGATGTAAAGTTATTGGATATAATATGGCTGGTGAATTTGTGACGCTGAGAGAAGGAGATAATGAATTTATTGTTCTGGTAGATAATCCTAATCAGGATGGATTTAAAGCCGCATGTTATCACAAAGACCTTGAACCCTTTATGGCAAGAGGAAGAGCCTTGAGAGCAGAAGGAAAGACAGGGCAAGAAACCTTTGCTATCCGTGAAGCAGAAATGAAATCGGGTCAGATTAAAATAACTCCTGGATCCACTTTGCACATCTACTACGGGGCAAAAACAGTCTATGACCCTGAAACTTCAAAAGTTGAAGGTGCTCAACTCCGCTATGTGGTATATATTCCGTGGGCCACATCAGAATCCACTGGTTTGCCAAAAGCCCCAAATGCTCCAAACCATCCTTGGATTATGAATCCCGGAACACATAGAGCGCACATTATGATTTCACCTTTACCAGAAGATAAAGAGTAACCCAAATGAGTAACTTTAATAAATGATATTGCTGATGGAAACAGAACTAAAAAAGAGGGAATAACGAAAGGATGACAACATATTTAAGCCATTAAAACAGCTCATACACTAGACGCTGTGTCAAATTCTGCAATAATTTGTATTCCATTAGGCTTACCATATAAGTGATAGTGCCATAAATTGTTAGTCACCCTTTTGAACGAACCTCATCAGGGTATGGTTCTGCTACATCTAAAATTGAGGTTGATTTTAGCCCAACAAATAAGGTAAATCAGATTCCCAAAATATAGTTATTCGTTTTCACTATATTTCAGTAGAAATCAGGCCAGTGCACCATCTCGCACTTTGCTTTTACAGATGTTGTGTTTAGCGCTGTGTTAGTCTTCATTATAATCATATTAAATGCAAAACCACCTAATTCGGTAGATGGTTTTAAATGATGTACAACTACATTTAATCTCCAAATAATAAGTATTGGCTTAATAAATATTATATTTAAAGGAGTTATAGCAAATTAATCATTATGAGGTTTCGTAAACTTATATCGGAACTTAGTCGCAGAAATGTCTTTAAATCGATTATTGCGTATTTGGCGATTGCTTGGGTTGTTATCCAAATTGCATCGATTGTCTTCCCGGCGTTTGATGCACCAGAGTATTCACTTAAAATTTTAATTTATATACTTTCTGTAGGTCTTATTCTATGGCTCGGTTTTTCGTGGGTTTATGATATAACCCCCGATGGTATTAAGAAAACAGAAGATATTGTTAACGTAAAAGAAGTAGCGAAATTAGCCAATCAGCGGCTTAATAAAGTAATTGCTGGAGCACTTACAATTGCAGTTATACTACTCATAAGTTTGAGCTTTTTAGCTGGATCACTTTGGAATGAGGGATTACAAATAAAGGACACCAAAAAAGTTGCCGTTATACCTTTTCAAGAGAACGCCGAGGAGCTAGAAGACTATTTTAAAACGGGGATGACCGATGCTCTCATCGATGAATTGTCTAAAGTTGATGAATTAACGGTAATTAGTCAGGCCTCTACCAGGTTAATATCTTTAAGCTTGGCCAATACGTTTATTTCAAATGAAACGAAACACATTGATTATTTTGTGGACGGATCTCTTGAACGTGAAACAAATACTTTAAATATTCATATTGAACTAAAAGAATCATTGCAATCTGAACCCATCTGGGCTAAGAAATATACCGACGATATTACTAAAGTTAAAAGTCTGTGGGCCCAGGTGGCAAAAGATCTTACCAGACAAATGGGTGTAATTGTTAAACCTGAGGTTACCAAATTATGGAATAACCTGAAGTCTGTAAATCCCGAGACCTACGCGCTCTATTTAAAAGGGAAACACTCTCTTAGTAAATCGACACCACAGAATTGGCAAAAAGGCCTTGTTTATTTAGAAGAAGCCATAGACCAAAATCCTAGTGACTCTGATGCCTATTCCGGGCTTGCCGAAGGTTATGTTATGTTAGGTCACGGCCCTGTTCATCCTCCTGGTATTTTCCCAAAGGCACAGGAGGCCGCCTTACGAGCTATTCAACTGGACTCTACAAATGCAAACGGATGGGCTGCATTGTCTCATTATCACACGTATTTTGGATGGGATTGGGAACTCGCCGAATATGCGTTTAACCGTGCGAATGATTTAAATCCGAATTTAGCCGAGAATCATTATCATAGAGCTTGGTATTTAGCACTGTTCGGGAGAATGAATGAAGCTATAGAGGCACACAAGCGAGCAGCAGAAATTGATCCATTCAGTCCTTTTTTTACCGCCAGATTAGCTCAATTATACAATGCAGTCGGGCTTTATGAGGAAGGTTTGGCCGAAATTAAAAAAGTTGAACAAATGTCAAAAAATAATGCCTTGGTTATGTTTATAAAAGGAAGGTTGCTTTTTGATCAAGGTAACACAAAACAAGGCTTGGAAATTTTAAAACAAGCCTCACAAATTGTTCCAATTAGGAAATTTTTAGGTTACGGAATAGCGGTTATACAATCTGGAAACATAGAGGAAGGGATGGTTTTAATCAAGGAGTTAGAAGCTATGCCAATAACGCCATATAACGCTTGGGGTTTGGCAAGATTGTATTTGGAAATAGGCGATTTAGACAATGCTTTTAAATGGCTTAACTTCGAAGACAAACATGCATTTTATCCTTGGATTCGCACATTAGATTTAGACAAGAAAATAAAGCAAGATCCTCGATTTTTAAAATTAATCCGAGAAATGAATTTACCAGATCCAGCTCCTTTAGTATACGACCCTATATAAGTTCAAGGGTTTTTTCTTCAAACCAGTTCTTCGAATCTTGATTGCATTGCGCATTCATAATTGGAATGAAGCAAAGAAAATATCTAATTCAATACATAATCATCTTGCCTTACTTTCTTAAACAAAATCTAATTGAGGATCAAAAATTATGAATTGAATTGCAAGCAACAATGACTGATAATTTGTATTCTATAAGACTTACCCTATAAATGATGTTATATCATTAAATGTTACCTCCTTTTTTGTTCTGACCACATCTGCCTATTGTCAGGTATATTATGCATCATAGGGGCAGGACTGAAAGTAATCCTGTATATTGAACTTGCGGTCTTCGAAGTTCTCTTTAAGGATTTTAAAATGTTGGATCCGGTCTATTCTGAAGGCTCTATACTCCGTACGCAAATGGCACCAGGCAAGCAAGATCCATTTGTGTTGGGTCGAGAATATGGCACAGGGCTCTATTTTCCGAAAAGAAATATTGGGGTCATCCGCTTTTCGGTAATTAATCTCAACATAATTGAAATTGGTGATCGCCAATTGAATTTCGGACAGCGCGTTGCTCGAAATATTTTCATAGCTGTTATCGAACACATGGATTTGGTTGTTCAGCAATTCACTTTTCTCCAGTACGGAAGAGCGGAATACGGATTTTATTTTCGTAAGTGCCTCCTCGAAATCAGAAGCAAAGGAGGAGTCATTGCTTTTATTCACCAAATGTTGGGCGGTAATCAGGGCATTGGCCTGTTTTTCGGTGAATTGCACTGGGGCCACGGTATAGCCATCCATAAGGGTGTATCCCCGGCCTTCGAGGGTAATTACGGGGACCCCGGCCTCCACTAATTTTTGTATGTCCCGATACACCGTGCGAACGCTGACATTGAATTTATTAGACAGTTCTGTGGCCGTTAAAACCCTGCGGGATTTTAAAAGGGTGAGTATGTGTATGAGTCTTGGTAATTGTGACATAAGTCAAATAGCCAATGCTTTACGTAAGCTTTCTTTTAGCAGCATTCTAAAAAAGCACTTTATCGTAATTTCGAGCAATGTCGAAAACTAAACAACCTGGCTTAAATTCCATTTCAACTACGCTCAATGTGACAGGATTGGGTGTTGGATGTTTTTCAAAATACTTGCAAAAGTATGTTTAACCAAACAAAGGTAATGAACCCTATTAAAATCCACCACCTTCATTTTTGGCTGCTTTTAAGCAAAGGAATGCAATGCAATTCTATTGCCCTCGGTATCGAGAAATTGAGCCATAAAGCCGTTTTCCCCAATATCGGTCTTTGGGATAAGGATCTTACCGCCAGCCGCTTCAACACGGGCTAGGGGAATG
This sequence comes from Maribacter sp., assembly GCA_023141835.1. Lineage (GTDB taxonomy): Bacteria > Bacteroidota > Bacteroidia > Flavobacteriales > Flavobacteriaceae > Maribacter_A. The sequence goes on from JAGLKG010000378.1 coordinate 5,821, forward strand.
CCCAGGTCATCGCCTCCATTTAAATATACGGTAACGCCCTCTTGTGATGGGGTAGCCCCGTCTGCCTCTATGATGGCCCCGCCCACACGATTATTGTCCGCATCATACGGAAAAGTACCGTATTGTGCATTTTGCATGGGATGATCCGTAATTTCGGTCCCCAACATGGTGGAATAAAACGATTTTGCCCTTTCGAAATTTTTTACCGGAATTTCAAACCAACTGATTGCATCTTTCATTGTTTTTCTTTTAGCGTTTTAAATATGCCTCAAAGATATTGATACTAATGTCAGATGATGTCAGGGGTCATTTTTTTTGCATGGATTTTTGAACGTTATTCTTTTTTAAGTTCAACTGTACTTTTGGTTTTGGCACTTTGAACCGCAGCTTCCAAAATTTCCATGGTAACCATATTATTTTCTAGGGAGTAGGGATCATAGGGAGCCAAGGAAGTTTCTCCATTGATTATAGAGGCGAACAAGGCAAATGGATCATCATAAGGAGCATCCCGCTCCTTTAGATCAAAAACTTCTTCCGAAAAGCCGTCATATCCCTCAGACATACGCGTTCGCAATTGGTTGCGGTTATCGGCATAAATAACGCCCTTTTCCCCATAGACTTCCATATCTTTTCGGCCTATAGGCCAGTTCCACGAAGGTTCAAGAATGGCCATTGCACTGTCATAGGTTAGAATAATTGTCGCATCATCGTCCACTTTCGGGTTGTTTTCCGCCTGCAGTTGTTGTGTTACCGCGGTAACCGAATTCGGTCTTGCACCTTGTTGCAGCCAGGTCATCAAATTGGCACCATAACAACCAAAGTCCATAATGGCACCACCACCGTTCAATATAGGATCAGCAAGCCATTCTAAAAATTCTTTGCTTACATTGATTTTTTTTGGACCCTTATGGCCATCTCGGATAATAACCTTGCGCAAATCCCCAACGGCTCCTTCTTTGAGCAATTCATAGGCCTTAAGGTTTGTAGGGTACCACGAGGTTTCGTAATTGGTAAGCAGGTGTATGTTATGCTTTTTGGCAAGGGCTTCCATTTTTTTTGCATGTTCCAAACTAACGGCCATGGGCTTTTCCACCATGACATGTATGCCCTTTGGTGCACAGCTTTCGACAACCGAAAGATGGTCGTAAATATTGCCAAAGGCAGCTACCGCCTCGGGTTGGGTGGCGGCTATCATTTCTTCCATGGTGTCATAGACAATTCCCATTGAAAAACCATGTCGAGTGGATAAACGTTGGGCCAGGTCCTTATTGGTTTCAACAATACCAACCATTCGAATGTCTCCAAGGTCTTCCCGTCCCAGAATCCATCCTACATGGCCATGGGTAAGACCAGCAACGCCCAATTTTATAGGTTTTTCCTGGGCAGAAATGCTCATGATGGTCAGTAGCACGATACACAATGTAATTGGGGATTTAAATGACATGTTTAATAATTTATAAGGGTTGAAGTTGCTAGCGGTTTGATCCAGATTGCCCAGCAAAATTTGAAGATACCAAATTTTTGGAAGCGATTGGGAGATACCATTAAAAACAAACGCTTTATCTGTTCGGGTATTTGAAAGTGAAAGGCTAAACTACCGGGGTCATTTCATGAATAATGACCTCTATTACGGCACCTTCAGTTGCTTTTTTATGCGCTGCAATATGTGCACTTGCATTATGATCTAACCAAAGGTCGCGGGTTGCCCAATTTTCATAAAAGAAAAATCGATTCGGGTTTTCATTGTCTTGATGCAGATCATAATTAAGGCAGCCTTCTTCCAATAGGGTAGGAGGTATTAGGTTGAGTAATGATTGCTTTACCAATGCTCTCTTTTCTGGCATGGCCAAAATACTTGCGGTGATAGTCAGTTGTTGTTTGCTCATATACAGTTTTGATTGTTAACCCGTAAAGATACCAATCTTTTGTTTGTCCGGATAAGTGGTATTTGATACTATAAGGAAAGCACAATTACCTACTATTAACCGGTTATTTGCCTCTGGGTTTTTAGCATAGTGATTTTATCCGATCTGTTCTTTATAGGAGCTGAGGCACCACCAGTTACAGGAAGGCTAAGCCTGTTTTCGACCCTACTATGGATAAAGAATATTCGAACTGACGCGCGTCTTTTTTCAAACGAGTATAAAAAAATGCTGTGGGTTGAATTATGGCTAATGTACAATTATGGACCTATCCGTGGCAGGAAGGCTGACGGCAGCGGGGCTTTTAATCGGATTTTTTTAATTTAATGCTTATCTCTAGCTCCGGATACTGTTTTTTTTCAAATTCTTGAAAAGGTTTGTTTTTCAAATGGGAGTCCCAAAAATTAAGTATAACCTCATTGCTGAGCTGGGTCATTCGTTCACCGGGGATGTCTCCCAGTTGGCCGTACATTCTCATAACAGGCCAAATCAAAGTCATATCGGTGAAATCTGCATGGCGGGCATTCTCGAAAGTAAACTCAAAATAATCTTCTTTACTGTTTAACATAAGAAAGTCATTTAGGTTCTTACCATCCTCACTGTAAATCATCATAAAGGGCACATTCAAACTATCTTTATTTCTTTTGCCATATTGGAGACCGTCAATATTGATTGCAGCTTTGATACGGTCATTGGCTTTGGCGTATTCTGCGGCTACAGCACCACCAATAGACATGCCCATTATACCTATTCGGGAAGTGTCCATACTCTTTTGAAAAGGAAGTGCTAATTCCCTTGAACGTGTGAGCTGATTAAGAACGAAATGGGTGTCTTTTTCCCATTCGGAAACCATGGTGTTCATTTCTGAGTTTTCAATGGCCCTTAGCATGATTTGGGCCCGCTCTTCTCTGTTTTGGACTTTTGCCATGGAATCTTTGGCGGCACGAATCGGGCCCGAGTTTTTTTCTATCCAGGTCAAGCTCTCATTGAATTTCTCCATACTTGTTATAAATTCAGGCAGTACCGTTCCGGCATTGGGTAAGTTTACCCTAAGACTTTCATAGGGATGGGCAATACTTACGACTATGTAACCATGACTTGCCAAATGCTCCATTAATAACGTGCTTTGAGAGGTGAACATTTGCAAACCATGATTGTACAGTAACACAGGAAAGGGGGCATGGTCTAGATTCGGGGGAACATCGGGATAGGTATGGGTGTCAATTTTTTTTAAATACTGCATAAAAAAGCGTACGATATCCATTTCTCCGGTATACAGCTCTTGCCAAAGTGGCTGTACCTTTGGTAGGTCTTCAACTTCCTCCAGGTTAGCAGGGTACCATACTTCCACAAAGAGTTCTCTTTTATCAGTTGGATGCTCCGTTAGCCTTTCATCACGTGATTCATCCGTAATTGTAAAGTTTGTTGATCCGATGGTATACGCTCCAGCTGGTGTTGGCAATTCGGCAATAGGCATCATGATTGCATAAAAGGCGGAAGTAGCGATAAGAAGTAACCCACTTATACAGCCTAAAATGCGAAAAAATAAATATGAAGTGGAGTGTTTTAACAACAGTAGGGCCGTGAGAAGAAACGTTAAGTAGCAAAATGCCATTTGCCAC
>JAGLKG010000379.1 GCA_023141835.1 Maribacter sp.
GGAACGGCTATATACATTGCAGCAACAAGAATTGAAAGTTGCCATAAAAGCTTATTTTGACAAAGCCATTGCATCGGGAGATATAGTAGGTGCCGGGGTGAGCATTGTAAAAGGAGATTCGATTGTAATTTCAGACGGATTCGGTAAAAGAAATAGTAACGCGAATGTTGGTGTTGACGGCCAAACGATATTTAGACTCGGATCTTTATCAAAGGGATTTACCGGGATATTGGCTGCCCATCTAATAAATGAAGGCAAATTAGATTGGGAAGATAAGGTCAGCGATTATATTCCAGAGTTTCAATTGGGAGATAGAAGTAATACGGATAAAATTACACTGGCCAATATTTTATCGCACACTTCAGGAGCACCTTACCATAGTTACACCAATCTAGTTGAGGCCGGATTGTCATTAACAGACATTGCCAAACACTTCAAAGAAGTAGCTCCAATAAGTAATCCCGGTTTGATGTATAGCTATCAGAACGCCCTATTTGCCTTCTCTGGAGAGATGATGTATAAAGCTACTGGCCAAGAAATCACTACATCATTGGAGAATAGATTTTTTAAGCCACTTGAAATGTGCTCCACCACAATGGATCATGAATCATTAGTAGAGGTTGAAAACGTTGCAATGCCTCATTTAAAAAGGCGAAACGGGTGGAGACCCAGAAAACCAAGGAACAATTATTACAATGCCGTAGCGGCTGCAGGCATTAATGCCAGTGCCCTTGATATGGGCATTTGGATGCGATTTTTATTAGGATATAATCCAGAAATAATGAGCAAGTCGGCTATAGAAGAGGTTTTTAGCCCATGTATAGAAATTAAAGGACATAGCAAATATTACCAGCGTTGGCCCGGACACATATCATCGCATTACGGCTTTGGCTGGAGGATACATAAATTTGTGGAAGGCGATACCAATGAGGAAAAAACAATTTGGCACCACGGTGGAAGTGTAAACAATTACAGAAATGAAATTGCCGTCTATCCTGAAGCGGACATGGGGATTTGTGTGCTGTTGAACAATAATTCCAAGCTCGCAAGAACCGTGGTTCCTGATTTGTACAAGATAGTGAAAGAGGTATATGACCAGACAACCAACAAAATTGTCTTTAATGGTACTCCAATCACTGTCCCGCACCTTTGAGTGTATTTTAAGTTCAAATTTTGAAAAACTTCAAAAAATCATCTAGTGTAATCCCCTCTTTATTTTGGCATAATGCTAAACTAAAATCTTCAAACGTGTAATTCACAATTGGGTATTCAGATGTAAACTAACGACTTACTTCCTTCATTTACCACGCCACCATTGCATCCTGAAACATCTTGGTGAGATCCTCCGCATCTGCAGGACGAGGAGAGAGTTTGGTTACGCGATGTTGCGGTAAAGTCCCTGCTACCAAGGCAGGAATATGGTCCTTGGTATAGCCTATGGCCGATAGGCCGTTAGGGATTTCCAACTCCTTCATCAAGGCTACGATTTGGTTTGCCAGTATCGGCCCTGCTTCGCTAACCGGATCTTTGACCTTGGATATATCTGCGCCCATTAATGCTGCGGCCTGGAGATGCCGTTCAGGACAAGCCGATCCTGTAAAACGGAATACGGCAGGGGCATTGAGAATCACTGACATGCCATGAGGTACAATGGGGTAATCCAAAGCTAGACCGTCCGGACGAAAAGTTTTTACCATCCCCGAAACCGGATAAGACATACCATGACATAGGTGAACTCCTGCATTGCCAAAGCCCATTCCCGCCATGCTCGAAGCAAGTATCATATTACTACGGGCTTCATCATCATTGGGATCTTTAAAGGCACGCACGATATATTTTGCCGTTAAATCCACCGCCTTCAATGCCCACATATCACTAATGGGATTGTTGCCCTGATACGCAGGCCGATACATAGGCCGTTCTGGACGCGGACGCTCATAAAAAGGAAGGGCCGTATAAGACTCCAAAGCGTGACACAATACATCCAAACCAGATGCCGCTGCAATCACAGAGGGCATGGTGCGGGTATTTTCTGGGTCAACCAAGCCCAGGGTCGGTTTCAGATAGCGATGAGCAATGCCTGATTTGGCTTTATGTTCAGTAAGATCCATAATGGCCACACCTGTGGTTTCGCTACCCGTTCCGGCCGTAGTAGGAATCGCGATTAAGGGTTTTACAGGACCAGGAACGGGTTTCCCTTGCCCAATAGGCGCATTGATATATGCATAGAAATCATCTGGATAGGTTGCGTAAAGATTGGCCGCTTTGGCGGTATCTATGGTCGAACCGCCACCTACGGCCACATAACCTTCATAGTTACCCGCTTGGGCCACCGCAATTGCCTCCTTGATGGATGTGTCGGTAGGTTCGACCCGTACCCGATCAAAAACATCAAATTCAATCCCTTCTCTGCTAAGCGCTTCCAAGACCGTTTGTACAGGTTGAAGGTTTAGCAAATTAGCATCTGTAAAAACTAGTACTCTTTTGATGCCCATATCAGCGATATCCATACCGACCTCTTTGGTAACGCCAGGGCCAAAGCGTAAATTTGAGCTGGCCATTTGCACCGCATATTCTTTTTGCATAGTCGTTTGGTTCTTTTTTTTTAGTTTATTTATGGGAGCAATAATGCTTCTAAATAAAATATTCTATACTGCTACTTGCCTTCCTTTGGATAGTAATTGGATATGGCTACCTTACCAAGATACTGAATTATTAAATGGGTATTCG
>JAGLKG010000038.1 GCA_023141835.1 Maribacter sp.
GGACTTACCTCAAAAATAAAGACTATCGATACATTTGATGGTGAATTGGAAGAAGCTTATGCACCAATGTCAATATCAATGACCCTAGAAGATGACATTGATATTGGTAGAGGGGATATGATTGTACGTTCTAAAAATTTACCCCAAACATCACAAGATATAGAGGTGATGCTCTGTTGGTTGAATAGAACCCCAGCAAAGCCAAAGGCCAAATATACCATCATGCATACCTCCAATGAACAAAAGGCTATTATAAAGGAAATAATATATAAAATTGACATAAATACTTTAAAAAGTAAGTCTGATGATATCACACTTTGTATGAATGATATTTGCAAAGTAAAAATCAGGACTACTAAACCCCTAATGTTCGATTCTTATCGTGAAAATAGAACAACCGGTAGTATTATATTGATTGACGATGCTACCAATGAGACAGTAGCGGCAGGAATGATTGTTTAATCGGTGAAACTTAGAAGACCTTCTACCTTAGGTAAAAGGTTGTCCCTGTTGTTTTACCGCATTGTATCTCGTTTAGATGTATTAAATATATACTGTCTCAAAATCTGAATAACTATTTGGCAATGAAAAGAAGGCAATGAGACGATTAATACGTAAACATTTGTTTATTAAAATATGGGGTAATCAACTAGATACATCCAATATAATACGCCATTTGACCTTCTTAATTCTAACTATGGGTATTGTGTCCTGTCATGAAGTACCTGGTCAAATAATCCATGCTCCCCGACCCAATATACTTCTAATAGTTGCCGATGATCTTGGATATGCAGACTTAGGATGTTTTGGCGGGGAAATTAAAACGCCAAACATTGATGCGTTGGCCGCAAGAGGAATACGATTTAATAGGTTTCATACAGCCCCCATGTGCGCACCAACAAGGGCAATGCTCCTTACCGGAAATGACAATCATATAGCGGGGGTGGGAAGACAAAATCTTAGGACTTCGGTTTTTGGGTACGAAGGGCACCTGACCAATAGAGTGGTTACCTTACCTGCTTTACTCAGAAAAAGTGGTTATGAAACTTTTATGGCAGGGAAATGGCATCTTGGTCATAATCCCGAACACAATCCGAATTCAAAGGGATTTGAACACTCGTATGTTCTATTGGAAGGTGTAGGCAACCATTATAACGGCAATGGTATATTCAAAAACTCCCAGGGTTCAAATTATACAGCTGATGGAAAACCGTTCCAATGGAAAGATGGTGCCTACTCGACCGATGTTTATACCGACAAATTAATCGAATATATGAGTCGGAACAAAAATGACCAACGACCATTTTTTGCCTATGCCGCATACACCTCTCCACATTGGCCGCTTCAGGTCGATGAAAAATATTCTTCTAAATACAAAGGTCGATATGATGAAGGGTATGATATTTTAAAGAGACAACGATTTGAGCGCCTTAAGAAATCAGGAATAATACCCCATGATGCCATAATGCCATTAAATGATCCCGCTATTCGAACTTGGAATTCTTTATCGGAAGAAGAAAAATCAAAGGAGTCCAGAAAAATGGAAATTTATGCAGGTATGGTTGCCAATTTGGATGAAAACATTGGTCGTCTCATACAGCATTTAAAGGATATTAATGCGTATGATAACACCTTGGTCATTTTTATGTCTGACAATGGTGCTGCCAGCGAAGACTATTATAACGATAAACAAACAGCGGAACATATCAGTGACTATTACGATAACACCTACGAAACCATGGGAAGTCCCCACTCTTTGGTTTCTTATGGCCCTCCTTGGGCCGAAGCCGGATCGGCTCCATTTCGTTATTTTAAATCGTTTACCACTAATGGTGGTATCATTGCCCCTATGATCATGGCAGGCCCAATGATCAGAAGAAAAAATGAAATTTCCGAACAGTTTGTAACTGTGATGGACGTTGCCCCTACCCTTTACGATATTGGTAAAATTACATATCCATCAAAAGAAAAAGGAAATGATATTTATCCCATCAAAGGAAAAACATTGCTTCCCTTTACTTCTGGCAAAACTGAAGAAATTCATACTAAGGATTATGTATTTGGACTTGAGCATACAGGTTTCACCATGCTTAAAAAGGGCGATTGGAAATTAACCAATATTGACCGTCCATTTTCAGAAGCAAATTTTAAACTGTATAATATGT
>JAGLKG010000380.1 GCA_023141835.1 Maribacter sp.
ACCGTCAAACGAATAAAAAAAATAAATTTGACTATGGTTTATCCATGGAATTTGAAACCTCTCTAGCTTACAAAAACTACAATGAGCATCCCTCTCATAAAGCATTCATACAAGAGTATTGGATGGATAGCGTCGAAGAATTTCTTGAAATAGACTATGAATCAATTTCTTGATAAGGGGAATGTTATTTAATTATTTTTCATATCATACAGAAACGTTAAAGCCAAGATTACAAACACATGAACAACAAACATATGATAAAGAATATTTTTATTTGCTTAGGTATTCTCCTAGTTTTTGCCTGCGGGGAAAAGCCAGTTCCTGAAATAAAAAAAGCTCCAAACGTTGTTCTCATTTTTACTGATGACCAGGGGTATCAAGATGTTGGTGTTTTTGGATCTCCGGATATCGAAACCCCTAATCTGGACCAAATGGCCAAGGAAGGGATAAAATTGACCAACTACTATTCTGCCCAGCCTATTTGTTCCGCTTCCAGAGCCGGTATACTTACGGGATGTTACCCAAATCGCATTGGCATACACAATGCCCTGGGCCCAGGCCAGAAAATCGGAATAAATGACTCTGAGACCACATTGGCTGAAATGCTAAAGGCCAACGGATATAAAACCGCCATTTTTGGGAAATGGCATTTGGGTGACGATCCTAAGTTTTCACCTACTCGTCATGGGTTCGATGAGTATTTTGGTATTCCCTATTCCAATGATATGTGGCCGTTTCACCCTTGGCAAGGAGAAGTATTCAATTTTCCTCCCCTACCTTTATTTGAAAACGAAACGGTTATCGATACGTTGACCGATCAATCACAACTTACTACCCAATTGACGGAACGCAGTGTAGATTTCATCAACAGAAATAAGGATAATCCCTTCTTTCTATATGTTCCACATCCGCAGCCTCATGTGCCTCTCTTTGTATCAGAAAAGTTCAAAGGAAAATCAAAAAGAGGACTCTATGGCGATGTCATTATGGAAATTGATTGGTCCGTAGGGCAGATATTGGATGCCTTGAAAAAAAATGGCATTGATGATAATACCATCGTTATCTTTACTTCAGACAATGGTCCTTGGTTGGCCTATGGCAATCATGCAGGCAGCGCACTCCCTTTACGAGAAGGTAAGGGTACTGGTTGGGATGGTGGTCAGCGTGTACCGTTTATTATGAAATATCCCAATAAAGTAAAAGCCGGTCAAATAAGTGATACTCCTATGATGGCCATTGACCTACTACCCACCATAGCTGAAGTCACACAATCCGAGCTACCGGAAAAAACTATTGACGGGAAAAGTGCCTGGAACCTATTGAGCGGGGAAAATACCGAAAGTCCACAAAAGGCCTATTTCTTTTATTATCGTGTCAACGAATTATTCGGGGTACGCTACGGCAAATGGAAAATGTACTTCCCACATCGATATCGTACCATGGACGGACAAGAACCTGGCAAAGATGGCCTGCCTGGTGATTACCGAATGATTGATATGGAAGAAATTGAATTATATGATATTGAAAGAGACATTAGCGAAACCAAAAACCTTGCCGATGAAAACCCCCAAGTAGTGGCAGAAATAAAGGTACTTGCTAATGAAATGCGTTCAAGACTTGGTGATTCTTTGTTGGAATTGGAAGGTACTGAGAACCGGGAACCGGGGAGAGTTGAATAAATCCCATTGGCTGTCATTCAAGTTAAGACAAAAATTTATCGGTTAGCTGAAAACTGATGTAATGTCATTCCTGCGAAGGCAGGAATCCATAAAAAGATATGTACACTATCCAGCATCAATATTATGTTTACATACTGACCAACAAAATAAATGGCACTCTTTATATTGGAATGACCAATAATTTGGAAAGAAGAATATATGAACACAAGAACAAATTGATTGAAGGTTTTACAAATAAATATGGGTTGGATATTTTAGTGTTTATCGAAAGTTACCAATATGTCCAAGACGCCATATTACGAGAAAAGCGAATGTAAAAGTGGAAACGCCAATGGAAAATCAATCTTATTGAAGAAGACAATCCTCAATGGAAGGATTTAGCCCATGATTGGTATGAATAAAATGGATTCCTGCCTGCGCAGGAATGACAAGAATGACGATTAATAAATAATCTAACGAACCGACTCTTGCTATTAAATAAAAATGGATTCCTGCCTTCGCAGGAATGACAAAAAATGACGATAGAAAAATAGTAAATCGAAGGAACTAATACTTACTATGTAAGAAAAGTTGATTCCTGTCTACACAGGAATGACAATTATCTTAGGATATCATAAACAAAACCTAACTCCAAAAACCTTGGAATTTGGAATTTAAAAATTGGAATTTTGGCAAACCCCTTCAAATTCAAACAATTCACCATTCATCAAGATCGCTGTGCCATGAAAATTGGAACGGATGGGGTACTATTGGGGGCGTGGACTTCTTTAGAAAACAATCCACATTCCATCTTGGACATAGGTGCCGGAACCGGACTTATTGCTTTAATGCTAGCACAACGAAGTGGGGCTGAAACCATTGATGCCATTGAAATTGACGAAGACGCTTATGAGCAGTCCGTCGAGAATTTTGAAGCATCCCCCTGGGGTGACCGCCTCTTTAGTTACCACGCCGGATTGGATGAGTTTGTTGATGAAATTGAAGATCAATACGATTTGATCGTTTCTAATCCCCCTTTTTATTCTGAAGCCGTTTCCAGTGGAAATGTTTCCCGAGATATGGCAAGACAGAACCAATCGCTACCGTTTGACGAATTGCTCAGTGCAGTTTCCAAACTGCTTTCCCCTACTGGCATCTTCGCAACGATCATCCCCTTCAAGGAAGAAAAATCATTTATTAAATTAGCTGCCCTAATGGGGCTCTACCCAGAGCGCATCACCCACCTAAAGGGCAATCCTTCTTCCGATATCAAAAGAAGTTTAATCGAATTTTCGTTCGTTCAAAAAGAAATTCTCGAAGATAGCCTGATTATTGAATTCGAACGACATCAATATACTGATGCATACATCGAATTAACCAGGGATTTTTATCTGAAAATGTAGTTTTACTTTACCCTGTTTATTGGTCGTGTCAAGCAAGTGGGGCCACCTCCTCCTTTAATGCTAATTTCCTGACCACTATACGTAAACACTTGGCAACCTACTCTTTCAAGGGCTTCTTGCGTCATAGGATTACCTTCTACCATGACACAATTTCGAGGCCCTATAGCCAATACATTGCACCCCAGACTTTCGAATTCATCTTCGGGAACCTCAACCAATTCAAAACCCATCTGCAATAACTGATTTCGAAATCGAATCGGCATCA
>JAGLKG010000381.1 GCA_023141835.1 Maribacter sp.
AGATGAAACACATCTTCAGTTCCTTTATAATGCGGCAAATCGACCACAATAACCTCAACGCCCATTGGAATAAGGAAGTTCTTCAATTGTCGTATTCCCTCTTCATTCGTTCGGTAGGTGTGTCCCACGGCCACGGTTTTTTCGTTCAACCAGGCTACATCACCACCCTCAAGGGTACCTGGGGCCTTGATAGTACCTAAAATAGTAATATCATTGTCTTGGAATGTTCTTTGTTGGGCTTCGGGCTCCAACCGCCTCCCTTCCTTTCCCATAGTACAGATGATCATTCCATGATTCGTAGCGATTGATGCATCTCTACAATACATTGAATCCAAAGACAAATGCTTATCTCTCGGAAAATAGTGTATAGCAACACCTTCCTTTTTTAGAATGGTTTCAAATGCAATATATTCAATCTTGGATTCCAACAATTCAGGACAGGAAAGATAGTTGAGGGTCTCCCATTCGGCCTTTAATTTCTTATCATCAATACAGGCATCTGCAGCAGTTTTAATATAAACCGAAGCCAAAGGAAGGTATTCAGAATGGCACGTTAACTTCATTACTTTTCACGTTTGTTCCATTGCATCAACACATAGAATGGTATTCCTGCCAATAACAATAAAAAGCCATAAAAAACCGTATCCGGTCCTGTGCCAAAAATGGCCCAAATAGCATAGGTGGCCCCTAAGGTTCCCAATGTAAACGTCTTAATAGCGCTATTAAAATGTAAATTCTTTTCGATAACTACAATAATATATGCCGCAGCGACAAATAGATAGGGAATCAGTGCCGTGAATACTGTTATAGTGACCAGAAAGGTGAACTGCTCTACCAACCCATCAGACAAATTCATTAGCAAAAGAGCGGAGCTTAATCCGCTTCCAATCAATAAGCCTAAGTACGGAGCTCCAGACTTATTTTCGCGTTTAAATAATCTTGGAAACATATTATCCTTTGCAGTTGCCATTGGTAATTGGCCTGAAAGTAAAATCCACCCATTTAAACAACCAATCCCCGATATGGCTGCCCCAGCCGCCACAAAATACCCAGCAGCTTCACCCCCAATAATACTTCCGGCGTCGGCAAAAGGTTTAGCGGAACTTTGTAAGATGTCAATTGGTAAAATACCAAAAAGTACAACTGAACCAAGTAGGTAAACCAGTGTTACGATTATGGTCCCAAGCATTGTGGCTTTAGGCACTGTTTTTTCAGGATTTTCTATATTTTCAGCAGGTATGGAGGCACTTTCAATACCCAAAAAAGCATAAAGCGTAATTGTTGCGGCAGAGGTGATTGCTAGCCAATCTGATTTACCAGTTAAATTAAACGAAGGGAAATTATCAATATCAAAAAAGAAGATGCCAACGATAATCACAAAAACAAGAGGTAACAATTTTAGAATTGTCGTAATTACTTGAATCTTACCTGACGACTTGACCCCTTTAGCATTAATCCATGTCAACAACCAGATTATGCTCATTCCAACGGCAACTGCAAGTATTGAATTTGATTCTAGAATTGGAAAAAAATGACTCAATGCACCAATAATTGCAATTACAACCGCCGCATTGCTTACCCAAATCGAGATCCAATACCCCCAAGCCACCAGAAAACCAATAAAATCCCCAAATCCTGCCTTTGAATAGGTATAAGGCCCACCACT
>JAGLKG010000382.1 GCA_023141835.1 Maribacter sp.
GCACCGGCGGCCGTAAAAAGCCATCCTAATAAACTTATACTGCCATAGGCCGCCAATGTTGAAGGAACAAGGAATATACCAGCACCTATCATGTTTCCTATTACTAATGAGGTGGTCGTAATCAACCCTATTTTTTGAGGTTTTGAATTCATTCAAATTGTTTTATGGGAGTTTAATATATTGTGTAAATTAGAAGCAGCTTCAATATACAATTAATAATCAATGTCAGCTAAATTCTTCGTACATCCGGATATTACCAAAGCAGAAACATTACCCGCATCCTTTTATAGAGACCCAGAAGTCTTTGAAGCCATTAAGGATAAAATTTTCCTTACATCGTGGCATTGGATTGGCCATAGGGATTTGGTAGAGACCCCTCAACATGTACACCCGTTTATTTTATTGGAGGATTTTTTAAACGAACCGCTACTTTTGACCAAAGACGCTTCTGGAAATATGCATTGTTTAAGCAATGTATGCACACATAGAGGCAATTTGGTGGCGAACTCCTCTGGTAAAACAAAAAAATTGATCTGTGGTTACCATGGTAGACGGTTTCAATTGGATGGTACTTTTGAGCATATGCCAGAATTCAAAGATGCTAAGGATTTCCCTAGGCCTTGTGATAACCTGCACAAGTTCTCACTAAGACATTGGGGGCCATTTTTATTTGCTGGACTAAACCCCTCATTTGAGTTTCAAAAAGTAATCGATACCATGAACGAACGGGTTGGTTTTTTACCATTGAACGAATTCAAACTAGATGAAAGTCGTTCAAAAGATTATTATGTTAATGCCCATTGGGCCCTCTATTGCGACAATTATTTAGAAGGTTTTCATATACCTTTTGTGCATGAAGATCTAAATGCAGTACTGGATTATGGAAATTACGATACTGTGCTACATGAACATCTTAATGTTCAAATTGGCTATGCCGACGGTACAGATGCCATTTTTGACCTACCCGAAGGACATATAGATTATGGTAAAAAAATTGCGGCCTATTACTACTGGGTATTCCCCAATATAATGTTCAATTTTTATCCTTGGGGCCTTTCCGTTAACATAGTACAACCTTTGGCTGTTGACCGGACCAAAGTCTCTTTCCGCAGTTATGTATATGACTCCTCTAAATTGGAAAAAGGTGCTGGCTCCATATTGCACAAGGTTGAAATGGAAGATGAAGAAGTCGTTGAAGGCGTTCAAAAAGGGGTACGCTCCCAATTCTATAAATCAGGTAGGTTCGCGCCTACCAGAGAGCAAGGCGTGCATCATTTCCATAGGCTATTGGCTCAATTTCTAGAAGCATAAAAATATAACTTAAGTGCTTTGTTCTGTTATATTTCTTTATTTACCTTTGACCCAAATACACCGAAATGAAGCCCGATTTATTTGAAGCCCCTGACTACTATAATCTAGACGATTTATTATCTGAAGAACACCTTTTGGTACGTGATGCGGCCCGTCAATGGGTAAAGCGGGATATATCGCCCATCATTGAGGAATATGCCCAAAAAGCGGAATTCCCCAAACAGATCATCGGTGGTTTAGCAGAAATCGGTGCCTTTGGCCCTTATATCCCAGAAGAATATGGTGGCGCTGGATTAGATCAAATAAGTTACGGACTTATTATGCAGGAAATAGAACGTGGTGATAGTGGCGTACGCTCTACAGCCTCGGTACAATCCTCCTTGGTCATGTATCCTATTTTCAAATACGGGAGCGAAGAACAGCGCAAAAAATATTTGCCGAAATTGGCCTCTGGGGAATTCATGGGATGTTTTGGACTTACAGAACCCAACCACGGATCCAACCCCTCTGGTATGGAAACCAAATTCAAGGATGCTGGTGACCACTATCTTTTAAATGGCGCCAAACTGTGGATATCAAACTCCCCTTTTGCGGATATTGCGATAGTTTGGGCGAAGAATGAAGAAGGTCGTATTCATGGTTTGATCGTGGAACGCGGTATGGAAGGTTTCTCGACCCCGGAAACCCATGGCAAATGGTCACTACGAGCATCGGCTACAGGGGAACTTATTTTTGACAATGTTAAGGTGCCCAAAGCTAATTTACTTCCCGGTAAAAATGGATTGGGAGCACCATTAGGTTGTTTGGACTCTGCCCGTTATGGTATTGCCTGGGGTGCTATTGGAGCAGCGATGGACTGCTATGATACCGCACTTAGATATGCCAAAGAACGGATTCAATTTGGGAAACCAATCGCTGCTACCCAACTTCAGCAAAAGAAATTGGCGGAAATGATCACCGAAATTACCAAAGCCCAATTATTGGCTTTTCGTCTGGGGCAATTAAGAGACGAAGGGCGGGCCACCACGGCTCAAATTTCGATGGCTAAACGTAATAATGTGGACATGGCCATTAAGATCGCACGTGAGGCAAGACAGGTTTTGGGAGGTATGGGCATTACCGGGGAATACAGCATTATGCGCCATATGATGAATCTCGAAAGCGTAATTACCTATGAGGGCACCCATGATATTCACCTGCTGATTACTGGAGCGGATATTACTGGACACCAGGCTTTTAAATAAAAAGCCTTATTTTGGAATATAATTCCAAAGCCATATGTTATGAGATGCTTTCTTGCTTTTTTGGCCGTCCTTTTTATAGGGTGTAAATCTGAAGTCAAAACAGATAAAAAATCCACAAGTGCAACGGTAATTCTTACTGAAACAGCACAACGGCTTTCCACTCCCGATGTATTATTGGGCGAATTATTTACCGAAGTACAATTGAACGAAGTGTTTGAAGACGGCAAGACCTTTGTGGACTGCACCGCTAAATTTTCGTATGAAGAAATCAGGGCCTCTTATGAGAATCAAAAGAATAAAGAGGGTTTTGATCTTACCACTTTTGTTTTGAAAAATTTTGAAGTCCCCGCTTCCATATCATCAGGCTTCAAGTCTGACCCCAACCGATCTGCAATAGAACATGTTAATGCCCTTTGGCCCATATTGAAACGCGAATCGGATACGATAATCGAGGGCAGTACTTTGATACCACTTCCCGAATCCTATGTTGTTCCGGGCGGACGTTTTCGAGAAGTGTATTATTGGGACAGTTATTTTACCATGTTGGGTCTGGTCGAAAGTGGTGAATTTGAACTTATTGAAAATATGTTGGATAATTTTGCGCACCTCATCAATACCGTAGGCCATATTCCAAATGGCAATAGAACCTATTACATTACCCGGTCACAACCACCCTTCTTTTCACAAATGGTAAAGCTATTGGCCACACACAAAGGAGAAGCCGTTTATGCAAACTACAAAGAAGTGCTTAAAAAAGAATATGATTTTTGGATGGAAGGCCGTTCGGCCACCACTACTCCCATAAAACATTGTGTAAGTACCCCATCGGGAATCATGAACCGGTATTACGATTTAGGTGACACCCCAAGGCAGGAATCCTACCGAGAAGATTTTACGCAAGTTCAGAAAATGGGAGGAGGCCAAAAAATGTACCGCGATTTGAGGTCCGGAGCGGAATCGGGCTGGGATTATAGTTCGCGCTGGTTTTCCGACGGCAACTCCATTGAGACCATAGAAACCACAGACATAATTCCAGTGGATTTGAATGCACTGCTGTATGGCCTTGAAGAAATACTGACCACATGTTTTAAAGATGATGCCGCCTATGTTGCCACACTTACATCAAGTATGGCCAATAGGAAAGCGTTTTTGAACACCTACAGTTTTAATGACGCAGACGGCGTTTTTGAGGATTACAATTGGGTGAAACAGAAACAGACAGGTTTAAAATCCTTAGCCATGGTTTATCCCCTTTTCTTTGAAATGGCCAATCAAGTGCAGGCCGATAATGTAGCGTCGTATGTAAAAAAACACTTCTTAAAACCAGGTGGGGTTGTCACTACGCTATATCATACGGGACAACAATGGGATGCTCCCAATGGATGGGCTCCCTTGCAATGGATGACCATTAAAGGATTGGAAAATTACGGGCACCACAAATTGGCCAAGACCATTGCAGAACGGTGGGTGGCCATCAATGAAAAGGTTTATGCCAATACTGGAAAATTCGTTGAAAAATACAATGTGGAGGATATGACCTTGGATGCTGGCGGGGGCGAATATCCCGTACAAGATGGATTTGGATGGAGTAATGGGGTATACTTGGCCCTGAAATCGTACTTAATTGAAAATTAAGGGTCTCAATGGCGCTTAATTTCCCTGTTTATAAGCAAAGAAAATTTCATCATCGGCAATACTTGGTTCATCAACAAAAGTAAGTTCAAGAACACCAGGTTTAACAACATAGGTATATTCTTGCCCATTATTGAAAGTAATCACATTTCCCTGAATAGTAAAGTTGCCCGTTGCATTCGCAAAA
>JAGLKG010000383.1 GCA_023141835.1 Maribacter sp.
TACTAAAACTAGGAATTCCCACAGATTATGAATGTATAATTGGCTCCAAAAGCTACTGGTTTTTAACTTTAAGACAAAATTATTTCGATGATTTATCTTTGTATGAACATAAACTACTTCGTATGTCGCTATCGATTTTACGTAATAAAAGTTCGTTTTTATTAGTTCATTTGAATGTGGTCCTTATATGCAAAACGTACCGCAATTTTGGGCTTCATTCCTGTGAATGAGGAGTACTATGAAAATAGTGGACATAGCATTGGTCAATGGTTATCTTAAGATAGCCATTACTTAGGCCGAATCAAAAAAATAAATCGATATTTCTTACAAAAAAATTCTGGGAAAAGTAATATTTAAGGCCAAAGTCAAAGTCGGTAATTTAAGTAGTATAAAAGCAAAATCAGGAGATTATAAAGTCTTTTTGATAAGTTTTATAGTCATTTCGTCCTACATCTGTATGATTTCATCCCGTTTCTGCGCGTCAATTTCTTATTTTTATTATATTGAAATTTGGGCAATCTTCTAATTTAATTTTATAAATGTAAGATAATAGCTAATTCAAATTGAATGGAAAACGGTTTAAACCTTAGTTCTTTATATGTGCTTTAGTAGACCGAAATTATAATATTACCCATTAATTATATTTTGAAGCATTGAAATACCTTAAGGAGATGAATAATTATAACATCGAGTGGATTTCACAAGAATTACAACCTTCTAAACGAAATTAAGAGCATGGATATCACTTTGGAAGTTATTGTTGATGAGATCAATGATGGTAACTGCCTAGTAATTTTAGGGCCGCATCTATTGGGCGAAGACGGCACCAATATTAATATACAATTAAATGCCTATCTCAAAGCACGGCTTGGAGAGCAAGTTGACTTCTATACAGATGATGGTTTTTTAAGTTTTGATCCTGATGACAGAGATATGTACATTGGGAGGACAATCAAAAAATTTTATGAAAAATTGGAGCCTAATGACATTTATAATCAAATTGCGGAAATTCCGTTTACCACAATAATTAATACAGCTCCAGACAAAATGCTGCAAAAGGTCTTGGATGAAAAAAACATGGAGTATGATTACGATTACTACAAAATGTATGAAGCACCAAAAGACCCGCCGGCAAAACATTCTAAGCTAAT
The DNA here is from genome assembly GCA_023141835.1 of Maribacter sp. Taxonomy (GTDB): domain Bacteria; phylum Bacteroidota; class Bacteroidia; order Flavobacteriales; family Flavobacteriaceae; genus Maribacter_A. The sequence continues at coordinate 1,152 of JAGLKG010000383.1, forward strand.
CTATAACATCTTTGGAGATTATGAAGACACTGATTCCATGGTGCTCACCTTTAAGGATTTGTCCAAGTACCTATATCGTATAATGAACTCTGAGCCAAAAATTAAATCTATAATCGATGATGCCACCGCAGTTTTATTCTTTGGTTTTAGCTATGATAAATGGCACTTTCAATTATTACTCTCATTATTAAGGCTCGAAAAGAAAGTGAAAAATTCCTGGGAAATACCTCAAGATAGTGTCAAGGATTTTTATATGGAAGAATTTAAATTCAAATTTTTTGACAACAAATCCTCAAAGGAAATAATTAAAAGTTTATTTGATGCAGCTCAGGAGGGTTTGATTAAGGCTCCTGAAAAAGTAATTAGCAAAATAGAACTATATATTTCTTATGCATGGAAAGGGGAAAGTGAAAAGATGGCGGATCTTTTGGAAAAAGCCTTTGAAGTAAATGAAATTAACCTTATACGAGATAAGAACGACCTTGAGTACAGAGAGCGGATTACCGAGTTCATGAAGCGTATCGGAAAAGCAAAAGGAGTAGTTGTTATAGTTAGCGATAAATATTTAAAATCACGCTATTGTATGTTTGAACTTATGGAGATCTACGAAAACGAAAATTTTGAGGACCGAATATTTCCTATAGTTCTGGGTGACGCAAATATTTTTGAAGTTGAAGGCATATTGGCATATAAAGGATATTGGAAAGCCAAAATGGATGATTTAAACACTAAAATGGTCGGAGCTGACGCATCTAAAACACTGGGCCCTGAGTACGATCTTTGTGAAAAAATACATGGTTTTATTGACAAGGTTGGGGGTGTTTTAAAGGACATGAATGCGCTCACACCTGATATACACAGGGAAACGAATTTTGAAAAAATGATAAAATCTATTAAAGAGCAATATTAGCTTTCGTAATAGAAGAACCTTGAAACACAATTTGTAAAACGGAATGGAAAAGAATTACAGATACCCGGGTACACGCCCTTTCCAGGAGAAGGATAGCCATTTATTTTTTGGGCGTACTTCCGACAAAGTAAAACTCACTGAGCTTATTGTCCTTGAAAAGCTGGTGGTACTTTTCGGAAAATCGGGGTATGGGAAGTCTTCTTTGTTAAATGCGGCTGTGATTCCAAGACTACGCAGGTTTGCAAAACAAAAAGTATATAACGTTAGACTTAAAGAAGCTAAGCATCCTAACCAGACGAAAAGGAGTCCTCTTGAAATACTTTTAGAGCAATTGCGTAACGAGAGTGACAGCAATAATTATTTGGAAAAAAAGCTTAATATCAATGCTGATCTTCCCGAAGATATAACGGCTTTAATTTGGTATTATGCCAAAAATATACAGCTCAGTAACAAAGACAAGAGGGGAATTACATTGATTTTTGATCAATTTGAAGAACTTAGTGATTTTTCAGAGGTACAAATTGAGGCTTTTGGCCGCACTATAGGTGAACTTCTCAATCTTAATGCACCCAAATCCGTTCGCAAGCTTATTGAACAAAAACTGGATGCCAATGAGGCATACTTTTCTAGAGATGAGGTCCATGATGTACTTAAGCCACTTCATCTCAAGGTGGTTTTATCACTGCACCATGACCGTCTAAACTTGCTTGATCAATTAAAAAGGTTTCTTCCTACCATATTCAAATATACATACGAGCTTAAACCTTTAAGTGAAAAACAGGCACGCCAAGCATTTCTGAAACCGGCTGAATTGGAGGGCGATGAATTTACCTCACCTAAATTCACCTATTCCAAGGAAGCCGTTGGTTTGATTTTCAGTAGTCTAAAGGATAGCGAAAATCAACTGATAGAACCATTTCAATTGCAATTATTAGGGCAACATGCAGAAGAAAAGGTCATTAACAAAAAGAAAGACAAGTCCAAAATTGAATTAGGCATAAAAGATCTGGGTAAGCCAGAGACTATTTACAAAAAGCATTATCAAAAAGTAATTTCCAGGATTCCCTGGTGGAAGTGGTTAAAGAAGAAAAGGGTTAGAAATCTAATAGAGAAAGTACTCATTATGAAGGGCAATAGAGTGCCCATGCCCGAAATTGTAATTACCTCACAACAGAAAGTCTCCAAAAAATCATTAGAAGATCTATTAGACCAACGCTTGCTGCGTTCAGAATTAAATTCTGTTAAAGATACCAGTTATGAAATCAGTCACGATTCCCTGGTTAAACCCATATTAGATTCGGCAAAACGGAGAAAACGAAAATGGTTGTGGATCTTGGTGTTTATATTACTTCTTATAATTGCGTTATTATTGGGGTGGGTGTCTTATTTAGACGCTAAGTATTCTGAAAAAGAAGTGTCCAATGGTTTGGTTATAAATGCTATCGCTACAGCAAGAGCTATGCCTACCAAGGGAGAGGTACCTCTTGAAGTAATATTTTCCTTTAA